>CADECN010000087.1 GCA_902825785.1 uncultured Hyphomicrobium sp.
GGTTACGAAGGCGCCGCCCGCCGACGTCTTGCGCAGCGCGATTGTGCCTTCCAGACCGACATCGGCGGCAAGCTCTCCGATCATCAGCCGCGTCGCCTCAAGCCCGAACGGCACGACTTCGATCGGGAGCGGAAACTTGCCCAGAACCTCGACGCGCTTGGTATGATCGGCGATGATGATGACACGCTCCGAAGCGACCGCGACGATCTTTTCGCGCAACAGCGCACCCCCGCCGCCCTTGACCAAGCGAAGATCGCCATCGACCTCGTCGGCGCCATCGACCGTCAGATCGAGGAGCGGGATCTGGTCGAGCGTGGAAAGCGCGATGCCGAGCGCGGCCGCTTGCGCCCGCGTCGCCTCCGACGTCGGCACGCAGACGACGTTCAAGCCGCCCTTGACCTTCTGACCCAGCAGATCGACGAACTTGGCCGCCGTCGAACCGGTACCGAGCCCGAGCTTCATGCCGGATTCAACGAATTTGAGCGCATGCTCCGCGGCGAGCAGCTTCCAGTCATCCGCACTCATGTGGCCCCCAGGTGAGTTGCGTGTCAGCCTTCGGCCGCCGCTATTCATCCTTCCTAGTCCCGCAACCTGCAGCTTTCAAGACACGCGACCCCGCGATCCGGTGACAACCCATAGGCGTGCGCGTAGGGTCGGCGCCCCGAGCCAAAAGGAGCATGGATTTGAAGGGCTGGACGATCGTTTTCGACCTCGATGGCACGCTGATAGATACCGCGCCCGATCTCGCGGCGGCGACCAATCACGTGCTGCGCACGCTGTCGCTCGCGCCGGTCAACGAATCCGAAATCCGCCCCTTCGTCGGCAACGGCGCGCTCGCCATGATCGACGGCGCGGCGCGGGCCCAGGGCCGCAACTTGAGCGAACGCGAACTGCATGACCTGTTCGAGGTCTTCGTGCTGCACTACGCCGACAACATCGCGGTGGAGAGCAGGCCATATCCCGGGATCGTGACCGCCATGGAGCAGTTGCGTAGCCAGGGCGCGACGCTTGCTGTCTGCACCAACAAGATTGAACGCCATGCGCGCGCCGTCATCGAAGCCTTGGGCTTGACCGGATTCTTTGCGGCCATTGCCGGCCGCGACACGCTGGGCGCTTACAAGCCCGATCCACGTCACCTTAGCGGAACCGTTGATATGTCGCGCGGCGATATCGCCAAATCTCTCATGGTCGGCGACAGCGAAACGGACATCCGAACCGCACAGGCGGCGAACGTGCCGGTGGTCGCGGTGAGCTTCGGCTACAGCATCGAGCCAGTGGCACTCTACGGCCCCGACGTCGTGATCGACAGTTTCAGCGAGTTGAACCAGGCGCTGCGCGCGCTCGCCGGCAGCCGCGTCAATACGTGAGGACGCGCCCTTCGTCCGACATGATCTGCTCGATGAAGTGAGCCGCACCCACGACGCCGCTGCACTCCGGGATCAGGTCTTCCTTGTGCATGCCGAAAAGATCGAGCCCCGGCGAACAGCAATAGAATTTGACGCCGGCCGCATGCGCTTCCTTGATGAAGTCGTGGACCGAACGCGTATCTCCGGGCGATACCGTAAGCCCCGCGGCAACGCCGTTCTTCAAAAGCTTTGCCGCCGTGCCGGTGCAAATGACCTCGACCTCGTAAGACATCGCCGCCGCAACGGAGGCCTGAAAGATCGGCGCACCCAGTTCCTCGCCGTTGCGTGGATCGGTGTTGGCCATGATGATGATGAGCTTCTTGGCCACGACGCCTCTCGCCTAGCAAAAATTGCTGCGCCCGAAGTCTAGCGCCGCGAACCGGTCTGCCGCAATCGCCGGCTTCAGTGCTTGCTGCTGATATAGCGCCGGTACACCAGAATGGTTGCGGGCAAAAACACCAAATCCGCCACCAGCGACGCCAGCAGCGTGACGCCGCACACCATGCCGAACGTCCTGAGCGACGGCAGGTCCGAAAACACGGTCACGCCCAGCCCGAAGGCCAGGACGATCGTGGTGAGAATGATTGCCGGACCGACGAGGATGCGCGCGCGCCTGATGGCGGCCTCCGGCGCGTCGCCGACGCGCTCCTCGATCCGCAACCGGTTGAGGAAGTGTATGAGCGCATCGACGCCCAGACCGAACACGACGAGCAACGCCACGACGGATGCAAATTCGAGCCCGCCATCGGTGACATAGAGCATCGCGCCCGCCGCCGCGACCGGGAACAGCCCGGGCAGCAGGCTGATGACGCCGACGAAGAACGAGCGGAATGCAAACATCAGCAGCACGGCGGCCACGAGCACGCAGATCGGGATGCTTTCATCGAGCTGCGAGATCATGCGGTGGCTGTTGCGCGCGGCAATTGCCGGCAGGCCGGTGACCGAGATCTCGAACTCCGGATGCGCCTTGCGGACCGGATCGAGCGCCTCGTCGACCTTGTGCACGAGCGGCAGGATCTGGCTCGCGTCGATGTCCGGCAGACGCCCGGTGACGAGCACGGCGTCACCTTCCTTGGCGATGAAGCGGCGCACCAGATGATCGGGCAGAAGGCCGACGTACTTCTTCACCGACTCAACGTCGTCGTGGCCGTTCTCTTTCAACCAGCGCCTGAGGCTCTCGAGCGACCAGACGTTGCCGAGGCCGGCGGCTTTCTCCAAGGCCTCGTGCGTCGCCGCGATCGCTTCCAGCTGCTTGGGCTCATAGAGGCTGCTGCCGTCCTTCCACTTGATCATGACGTGGAACGGGTTTGCGCCCGTCAGCTTGCTGTCGATGCGGCCCGAGGCGGCAAGCGCCTGCTCGCGATCCGGCACCTGATCGGCAAGGCGGTAACGCGGCTCAAGTTGCAGGTGCGCCCACGCGAAGACGGCGAACAGGCCAAGACCCAGCAGCGTGTAGAAAACCGGATGCTCCACCACGCGGTCGACGACGCGGCCGACGAAGTTTCCGAGCGCGTCCATCATGCTGTCTGTCGGCGTGCTCTCGCGCGCCAGCTTGCCCTCGTTGCGGATGAACAGCAGCGCCAGCAGCGGCAGGACCAGAATGACCGCGACAAACGAAATACACGTCGACATAGCGCCAGCAGCGCCAAACGTCCGGATCAGGCCCGAGTCGGACAAGAGCAGCGCCAGGAACGACAGTAGCACCGCGCCGTGCGCCAACACGCACGCCGGACCCACGACATTGACCGCGAACTTGACGGCATCGAGCTTGCTGTCGCCTTCACGCAGCCGAATACGGATGGCCGACACCATCTGCATACTGTCCGCAAAGCCCATCACCATGATGAGCGGCGTCATGACGTTGAGGAACAGGTTGAGTTTGAAATCGAGCCAGCCCAGCAGGCCGAGCGACCAAAGCACCGCGATGACGGGCGGAAGTGCCGCCACCATCATCAGCGACAGCCGGCGGAAAAAGATTGCCGCAATCGTCGCGCCGAACAATAGCCCGAGGCCGTTGTAGACGAGCTGGTCGCGCTCAACGGCGTTGCGGATCTCAAGCTGCATGACCGGCGCGCCTGCAAGCTTCACCGAAAGTCCGGCCGGACGAAGTTCCTGTTCGGCAACCTGCTGAATACCGTGAATGACGGTTTTGGCCGAAAGCTCTGAGACGACCGCTCGGTCGAGCGACAGCACGATCAGCGCCAACTCACCGTCATTCGATAGGAACTTGCCCTTGACGATGTCGTTGTCCTTGAGCGCGGTAACGACAGCATCGAACGCCGCCCCCTCGGGCAGGTCGTCCGGCACGATCGGCGGCGCATAGCCGGTCGCATCAGGCTTGCCGCGGGCTGACAGCATCGAGACAAGGCCCGACACGCCATCGGCGAGCTGCAATTCGCTTGTCGCCCCGGCGAACGCGGTCAGCCCTTCCCGCGTCAGCAGGTTTTTGCCTTCCACCACCACCAGCACGTCGTACTCGCTGGAGGGAAAGCGCCGGTCAATCTCTTCGTATGTGTGAAATTCGGGCGTGTCGGTGCGGAACAGCTCCGACAGGCTGTCGTCGACCTTCAGCCGTGCAATCCCGAGTGCCGCGCCAAAGGTGATGGCCAGCGCCACCAGCATCCAAAGCATGGGAGCTTTCAGCCCGAGAAGTCCGAGCTTCGTCAGTCCCAAAGAGGGCAGCGATGCGGTCTGCGGCTCCTTGCCGTCCAAGAAATCCTTCCCCCCGGCGCGGCCTTTCTTGGAGGCAAACGCGACGCCGTATGAATCGTGGCTTCGAACGGCGCGACCGTTGCACTTAGCGGGGCGCTAAAGCAAGGCCGGATGACGCGCAAATAACGAGAATTGCCCGCCTTGTGGTCAGGTTGAGTCGCAACGAAAGTTCGACTAAAGGGTGCGGACGGCGCCGATTTTGGCGCAACGGGGCGGCATGGCTGACAGAACGCTGGATACTTCGGGGCTCGTTTGCCCAATCCCCATCCTCAAGGCAAAAAAAGCCCTGGGTGAGATGGCGGCCGGAACAACGCTGGAGGTTGTGGCGACCGATCCGGCGGCACCCGCCGATTTCGTGGCATTCTGCAAGGCGACCGGCAACAGCCTCATGGACAGCGGCCAACGCGGTGAAGCGTTCTATTTTGTGATCCGCCGCGCCGCCGCGACCTGACGCAGACAAATCCTGCAAGCTGGCGCGACTGCTGCGAAAAATTTGCGCCCGAAGCGCGAACCGACCGCGGCGAACGCGCCTTGACAGGGCCGCCCACACGTCCTCATAAACGCGCCCTTGATGTCCGGGCGGTTAGCTCAGCGGTAGAGCACACCCTTCACACGGGTGGGGTCGCAGGTTCAATCCCTGCACCGCCCACCATCTGAGCCTTCGGTCACTAAATCGATCCCAACAAATAGCACGGCCGGCTGCGCCGAGTTACGCCGCCCTAGGTGACGCATGACCTATCTATCCAATGCCGAACTTCCCTCAGCCGTGCGGGCTCAGCTTCCGTCCGAGGCGCTGGACATCTATCGAAGCGCGTTCAATGCCGCTTATGCGAACGAGGCCGACAACCCGATCGAGACGGCGGACGCTCACAACGTCGCCTGGGAGGCCGTCCAGCGTTACTATGTCGAGGAAGGCGGCGTTTGGGTTCGTCGCGGCGTGCCCGGCTGACGGCGCACGATCTCGGCAGCATGCGCGTGATGGGGCACCGTGGGAGAAGAACGACAAACAGCCCGAAGGCGGTCGGACGGGCGGGCTATGCCGGATCGTCCGTGACGTACCAAACTCAGGTCGGCTCGCCGGATTTGTCGGCGGACGGCGCTCGCCGGTTCGCCAGTGACACGGCCGCGACGTCGCGCACGATCTGTTCGAAATCACTCTCCAGCGTCGCGAGACGCTGCGTGAGCGGCGGCTCAGGCGCGGTCGTGTCTTCATCGCCGGTCGTCAGACGCTGACGCAACCGATCCACAATACGCATAAATTCCCTCCCGCAACGCGGCGCATCCAACCCCCCGGGAGCGGGAAGCGCCAGCGGCCATTGTACATACCGGAACCTTCACTGGACCATTAACGGCACGCAAAGTCTGCGCGCGTTGCCGGGGCGCAACATTGCTCGGATGCTAGGCGTTACGCATTGCGCGCGACCGGCGTGCGCTCCTCCGCGTAGATCGAAAACATCGGTTCATCCTGCAGGATGACATCCCGGTATTCGCCGAAGCCGTTGAAACGCGTCGACAGGGCGCGGCCGTATGCGCCGACGTTGCCGACCTCGATATAGTCGCCCTCGCGCACCGAGGCGGGCAGCATGAAGGGACCTTTCATGCGATCGATGGAGTCGCACGTCGGCCCCCAAAGCTCGAACGGCACCAGCGGCTCCGACGGATCGAGGCCGTCGCGGATGAGGCGGACGGGAAACACGAAGTCGAGTACCGCTGCGTCGTAGAGCGCGCCGTAACCGCCGTCGTTGATGTAGAGGTTATTGCCCTTCCTCAGGTCGACCTTGACGATCAGGCTCTCGGCCTCCGCTACCAGCGCCCGCCCGGGCTCGCAGATGAGGCGGCAGTGTTCCGTCACCGGCAGCTTGTCCATCGCCGACTTGATGACCTCGACAAAATCCGACAGCCGCGCCGGGATGCTGTCGCTGTAGCGCGACGGGAAGCCGCCGCCGACGTCGATGGCGTCGACGACGACGCCGGCCTTGACGATCAGCTTCTTCACTTCCTCGAACGCAAGCACGTAGGCATCGGGTGTGGTCGTTTGCGAGCCGACGTGGAACGTGATGCCGAGTTCGTCGGCGACCTGACGCGCCTTGACCAGCAGACGCTGCGCCGCCTGGCCGGAAATGCCGAATTTGTGCTCGAGCGGGATGCGGCTGTTCTTCGCCGGCACCGCGATACGGACGAACAGCTCGAGGTCTTTCGCGCCGTCCGTCTCCTCGACGATCTTCTGCAGCTCGTCTTCGGTATCGAGCGCAAAGCATTTGATGTCGTAATCGAAGTAGGCCTTGCGGATGGCGTGGCGCGCCTTCACCGGGTGCATGAAATGCAGCCGTACACCGGGAATGGTCGCCGCGTCCTCAAGCTCGACGACGGAGGCGACGTCAAACTGCGTGATGCCGGCGCCGAACAGCGCGCCGACGACGAACGGCGAGCTGTTTGCCTTATAGGCGTAGGCGACTTCGCCGGGGAAGTTGTCGATGAACCAGCGCGCGGCGCGGCCGGCTGCGTGAGGGCGGGCCGCGAAAACCGGAATATCCGGCTGCAGTTCCGTCACCATCTCGAGCGCGTTTGCAAACTTTTCCATGCCGCAACGACCTCCATGCCTCACGGGCCCATAGTCGGCGGATTGCTTACCGCCGCACCGCAGCAACCAAAAAAGTCCGCTGCATTTAGGGTCCCATACCCCCCCTGTAAAGGACTATTGCGATCGAGCGCGCTGATTACATTTTCTGGATCTGCCACACGCTGTCGGCATTACGGTTGACGCCACCTGAGCCAGCGTTCAAGCATCCGGCCGCAAACGCCCGCCACAACCGGGCCCAACCGGAATGATCGACGTGCGTGACGTTATCGCGACAAACCCCGCGCTCTGGCTGACGGCCGGTGGATTTCTCATTGGCCTCGTCTTCGGAGCCCTCGTCCGGCAGACCAACTACTGCACCATGGGCGCGATCTCGGACTGGCGCATCGCCGGCAGCCGCGGGCGCCTCGGCGCTGTTGCGCTCGCCGCCGCGACCGCGATGATCTCTGCGCAAGTGCTGGACTGGCTCGGCATCGTCGAACTCAGCAAGTCGATCTACCTGACACCCAGGATCAACTGGGTGGGCGCAATTCTCGGCGGCCTGCTGTTCGGCGCCGGCATGGTCTACGCCGGCGGCTGTCCCAGCCGCTCGCTTGCACGCGTTGGCGGCGGCGATGCGCGCGCACTCGTCGCCATGTTCATCATGGCCTTCGCCGCGCTCGCCGCGCTGACCGGCATATTGGGATCGCCGCGCGTCGCGCTCGACCAGGCGAGCGGCGCCGACCTTCGCGCCATGGGATATTCAACGCAGGCGCTCACCGAATTCGTTCCCGGCGCGAGTGCGGGCGGCACCACGGCACGATGGATCGCGCTCGCTCTGCTGGCACTGCCCTTGCTGTTGTTCGCCGTGCTTTCCGCCGATGTTCTGTCCTCGCCCACCAACTTGCTCGGCGGCCTTGGCGTCGGCCTACTCGTTGCCGCCGGCTGGGCGTTGACCGGACTGGCCTATGACGAAATGACCGCCAACCCGTTTTCGCCAGCATCGCTCAGTTTCGTGAAGCCGGTCTCGGATGCCATCGATTGGCTGGAGCGGGCGACAGCACTTGGGCTACCGGGGTTCGCCGCCGCGGGCGTCTTCGGAACGATCGTCGGCAGCTTCCTTGCGTCCCTGGCGACCGGCACCTTTCGCCTCACCGGCTTCGCCGACAAAACCGATCTCGTACGTCACATTGGCGGCGCTGTCGCCATGGGCATCGGCGGCATCATGGCGATGGGGTGCACAATCGGGCAAGGCGTAACGGGGCTTTCCACGCTGTCGCTGCAATCGATTTTGGCGTCCTCGGCGATCGTCGCAGGCGCGGTCTTCGCGCTCGGACGGCTGATGCGATCGGTTTAGCGCTTATTTGCCGCCGAGCACCAGGATCGCGCGGCCGTCACGCAGCGACGCGCTTTCGTCGATGTCGGGGCGCCGCTCCGTGCGTTCACCGCGCGCACGCCGCTGCCGATCCGCTCCCGCTTGCGCCAAGCGGGCACGCGCCGCTTTCTCTGGGCTGCGTCGGAAATCCGCCTCCGTCACCAGCGTGTCCTGGATGAAGTTCTCCCAGTTGCCGAGAACCGTGAAGCGCTGGCGCACGAAGTCGTGCTCGATACCCGCCGGCGGCAGCGAACTGGCCGAGCAGCGCGCAACCAATGTCTCCGGCCCCTCGCCCTTGAAGCGCAACTGATAGGGTGCGTTGCCGCCCGGAATTTCGATCGACTCCCCGCGCGCAATACGGTTGTCCTGTTCGAAGTCGTTAGGATAGAGAACCGTCGCCTTGCCGCGCGCATCGATGCTGATGACCGTCAGATAGCACGTGGCATCGGCTTCCGCCTGAATGACGATAAGATCGCCGGCGTTCGGGCGCGGCTTGTCGACCCATAGACTAAGACCGATCTCGGCGTTGGGCTCGCGCAGGAACCCGCCGGCCGCGCTGCGTTGCGCGCCCGGGACGTCGATGCCTTGCAACAGAGTGAACAACCGGTCGAGATCGGCGCGTGGCAGAACCCCGTGCAGCAGACGCCGCGCCAACGGCGCCGCGCGCCCGCCGCTGGATGCCAGCTCGGCGAGGAACACGTCGCGCTCCAGGCCGGTCTCGCCCAGCGCCGCCTCGATGTCGGTGTCCTCGCGATAACGCCTGGCGAGCGCCGTCACCGGCTCCTGCCCGCGCACGCGCAGCTTGCTGTCTATGCCAACGGCCGCGAGCGCGCGCTGATAACGATCGAGGTCGCCGCTGATCAGCAGCGCGTTCTCGCTGTCGCTGCCGTAGAGCGAAAGCGCGGCAGCGCGCGCATCGCTCGGCGTCGTCGCGGTCGCCGCCTGGACGTAGGGAAGAAACTCGTCCTTGCCGCCGATGATGCCTTGCGCATGACACCTGATGCACGCGCCGGCGGCCTCCGTCGTCGGCTCCGGCGCACCGCCTTCGATGCCGGCATAGGGAAGCTCGATACCGGGCAGCACGCGGTCGATGCGATTGCCGATGGCATCATAAAGCGCATACGCCATGAAGCCGTTGGGCAGAGGGAAGATGACGCGCACTTCGTCATGCTTGAAGGCCGCGCGCGCGCCGGTCGCCGACTTCGGCCCGAGCGGAAATTGCAGCAAGTCCTGTTCGCCGGAGCCGGTGGCAAAATCATAAACCATCCAGAAGCCGCCGCGGTTGCCCGGATGGCGTTCGATCAAGCGGTTGGCGCGCGTCACGCCACTGGAGCGCACCAGAATCCGGCGCGCCGCCGACCGTCGTATGTCGCGATCGATATCGACGCCGTTCGTGCGTGCCAGGTCGGTAAGTTTCGGCGGCAGGTCGACGAGCGAGGCATAGAGCGGCGGCGCGGACGCCGCTTCCGCGAACCAATCTCCGTTCAGCGACGGAACCTGCGTACCGGCGGCCTCGATGATTGCCTCATCGTGCTTGCGCGCAAGCGTCTTGGGATAGCGGGCCGCGACCTCTTCCCAGCGCTCGGCCGTCCAGCCGATGTCGGACAACTTGAACGACAGCACGCTGCCGCCAGGATCGACTGGCGTGAGCTTCACCGGATCCGCCGCTGACGACAGGCTGTTGATGAGCTTCGTCAGCGCCTGGCGGTAGGCCGACATTTCCGCATCCGTCGCGCACGCATTGTAGAGATGCATGAGCGAAAGAAAGCGTACCTCGCCCGCCTGCTCGCGCTCCGCCCGTTGCGCTTCCCTCATCAGGCCGTCGATTGCGGCGGTCTTCACCGGCTCGCGCGACGTGCACGCCTGGACGTCGGGCGGCAGATATTTGATCCAGTCGCGCACCTGCAGGATGTCGTCTGGGCTAGGCTCGGGCGCGTCCGCCGCCTCGCCATAGATTTCGAGCGGCGCGTGACGCGTCGCCGTCACGTCGTAGAGGCGCGAAGCGTCCGGCAGGCCTGGTTTCACCAGCACCGGATCGCGCGCGAGCTCGTCAAGCGCCAGGATGTTGGAAAGGTGCCCCGAGGCGAGCGGCAGCTGCGTTCGGCCCGTTTGGTGGCAGCGCGCGCAATGCGTCTCGAAGACCTGATAGGTCTTGGCGGCGCGCGGCTCGTCAGGTCGCGCCGGCACACGCGGCAGACCGGGAAGCGCGCGCGGCGGCAACGGCGCAGGCATTGCCGGCGCGGCGGGAGCCGCTGCTGGAGGTTGAGCGACCGGCGCCGGAACCTGCGCCAGCGCTGCCGCGCCTGTCAGCACGATCGCCTGACCGCAAGCGGCCAGTACGAGCGCATGGAGGCCGCGCCGCTCGATCTGCCGATACCTGCGCTTCAAACGCCCCCGCTCCATCACTCGCGCCCGCTTGCGGCACGGCAGCTTAATGTAACCGTCATCACCACGCCTAGCGCGCTCCGCTTAGAAGCCGTTGGCGGCAACAATGCGTTTGCGCTTCATCCGGCCCGCCACAAATCCACGACCGCGGCAACGTCCTGTTAAGACCTCTAAACAAATCATGAAAAGCGCGCTGTTAACGTTAGGCATACCAAGCCATTAAGCTCGCCAAACAGCTCCGAATGGCTTAACTGTTCCTTACAAGGATCAACGACCCCCGCGGGACCGCCTGACATGGATCTCGAAGCCGCTAACCTCGCAAATGCACGCGCCGGCCGCCTGACACGAGCTGGAATGATCGCGTGCTTCGCACTGGCAAGCATCATGCTGATCGCGTCGCTGGCACTCGCGAAGTCCGCAACCGAACCCCAAACACTGCCCGCACTGACGCCGACCCTCCACAGCTGATCCCAAACGACACGCCCTGCGACCCGATCCCCGATAATACTTCCGACCCGACCCAAGCCTCATGAACCCCGCGCCAGAAACGCGGGGTTCTTCTTTTGGGTATGTGTGCCGTTAGCGAGGCCCGCCGCCCGAACCCTTGACGCTGACCGCATAACCGGCGGCGACCAATTGCGCGACCACGTCGTCGCGATGCAGCCGGTCGCGCGTTTCGACGACGAGATGAAGTTCGGTACCCTTCGCCGGCAGATCGGTGAAGACGCGCTGATGGTAAACCTCAACGACGTTCGCGCCCGCCCCGCCGATGATACCGGAGATGCGTGCAAGCTGACCTGGCCTGTCGGGAACGTCGATGGCGAGCCGTGACAGCCTGCCGTCGCGCGCAAGCTCACGCGTGAGCACGCTCGCGAGCAGCCGCGTATCGATGTTGCCGCCGCACAGAACGAGACCGACCTTGCAACCCTTGTAGGAACCAGGATCGCTGACGAGCGCGGCGAGGCCCGCGGCGCCCGCCCCCTCCACCACCGTCTTTTCAATGTTGATCAGCAGTGTGACGGCGCGCTCGAGTTCCGCTTCCGATACCAGCGCGATTGTGTCGACATTGGCTTCCACGATTGGCTTCGTGAGCTTGCCGGGCGACGTGACTGCGATGCCCTCGGCAAGGGTGTCGCCGCCGACCGGGAGGGATCCGCCCTTCACGGCGTTCAACATGGACGGGAAGAGCTGCGCCTCCACGCCGACGATGCGGATCGCCGGATTGATCGCCTTGGCGGCAATCGACATGCCCGAAATGAGTCCGCCGCCGCCGATCGGCACGACGAGAACATCGAGATCGGGAACGTCGCGCAGCATTTCGAGCGCGATCGTGCCTTGGCCCGCGATGACGGCCGGATCATCGAACGGGTGGATGAAGATCAGGCCGTGTTCGTCGCCATATTTACGGGCAAAGCGCGATGCTTCTTCCAGCGCCTGTCCTTCGGGTATCACCTGGGATCCGTGACTTAGCGTGTTCTCGACTTT
>CADECN010000088.1 GCA_902825785.1 uncultured Hyphomicrobium sp.
CACTTCGCGTTCGCGTCGAACGCGGTCATGACGTTATCGAGAACAACGGTTGACGCGTTCGTCTGCAACTTGACACTGGCAGAGCCGGCGGCGCTGTTCGAATTCTTCGCCATCGATGGCACCCTCGCGTCTAATTCATCTCAACGCAGGGTCAGTGATTTGCGCGTCCGTGTAATCGGCACTAATCCGACTAAATTTAGCGAATTGTGCTGATCGAGCCCGAGGTCATAAGTCGTCGGTTCGCGCACGATCGATGAAGTATTCCAGGGTGCCGGCTCTAACTCCGTACCGCTTTGCAAGCTGCTCGATCAGGCGCCGCTTCTCCCCAGGCCGAACGCGCCCACCGCTCTTCCGCTGGATCAGCCTATATACGCAGGCCGCGGCATAGATCGCCGCACTTACCTTACGCCCGCGCTTCTTCGGCGGTCCGAGCGGCTGTCCCTTCTCATAGGCAAGGAGCAAATCAAAATCGTCGCCGGTGAGCGGGTAGCGCCGCTGGTAGAGCGAGAAGAGAAGCCTCTTGTCGCCCAGCGCCGCCTGCTCCAACGCGATCGCGTAAGCTGACGGAAAGCCAAGCTCAACGGCATCTCGAACCGGCCGCCGGGTGCGAGACATGCCGGTTAGGACGCGGCCTTGATGGGCACAACCATCCCGTCGCTGGCAGCCCGAGCGCAATAGCCCGCCCAGGCATCCATCAGCTTGCGTCGCTTTTCGAGTAGCGCACCGCGTTGGTAAGCGGCCTCGGTCTTGTCGGAGATGACGTGCGCCAGCGCCGCCTCGGCGATCTCTCTCGGGAAGTTCGTTTGCTCGGCAGCCCAGGTCCTAAAGGTCGCGCGGAAGCCGTGAACCGTAAGGTCCTCGCGCATCCCGCGCAGCAATTCGAGCGATGCCATGTTCGAAACGCTCGCTCCCGTCTTCGCGCCGGGAAACACGAACGGCACGCCCTCGATCCGAGGCAGCGCCTTTAAGATCTCGACAGCCCGGCCCGAAAGCGGCACGCAATGATCGCGCTTGGACTTCATCCTGCTTCCTGGAACAGTCCAGGTTTTGCTCTCAAGATCGAACTCGACCCAGCGCGCGCCAGTTGCCTCGCTGGTGCGTGCGGCCGTCAAGATGATGAATTCGAGCAAGCGCGCCGAAAGGCTTGTCGACGCACGGAGCTCGGTCATGAATGCCGGCAGCTCGCCATACGCGAGCGACGGATGGTGACGGACTGTCTCCGCCTTCGACCTCTTGGAGAGCAGCTTATCCAGGTGGCCGCGCCATCGCGCGGGATTTTCGCCCGATCGCAGGCCGCGTGCCTTAGCCCAATCCAAAACGGCCTCGATGCGCCCGCGCACCCGGCGCGCCGTCTCATTCTTCTGGTCCCAGATAGGCTCAAGTATCTTGGTGACGTGGTTCGTTGTGACGTCGGCGACCGGAAGATCGCCAATCATTTCATATGCGTAATTCTTGAGTGTCGACGCCCACTGATCCGCGTGCTTCGCGCTCCGCCAGCCGGCAGTATGTGCCTTGATGTAGCGCTCGGCCGCATCCTTGAAGGTAACTCGTCCCGCTCTTTCGGTCTTCTCCGTCTCACGAGCACGGCGCCGCTGGTCGATCGGGTCGATACCGTCGACGAGCATCAGCCGGGCTCGCTGTGCCCGTTCCCGCGCGTTAGAAAGCGTGACCGTGTGCACCGGTCCCAAACTCATCTCGCGCGCACGACCGTGCCGCATGTACCGAAGCATCCAGCGCTTTGACCCGCCCGGCGCGATGTCGAGATAGAGCCCATGACCGTCTAGATAGCGACCCGGCGCACTAAGCTTTGTGACCTTCAAAACGGTCAGCAGGTTCGATTCCCTCATTGTCCGTCGAACTCCTTGCCCTCGAAAAAGCCCGCGACGCACACTGAGACTGTGTGAGACTGTGTGAGCCCCTATTTCGATTGTCTAGGCAAAAAAAGCCCGATTTACATGGACAAGTTGCATACTCCTGAGACGGGGTGAGACGCATCGAGACTTGAATAAACCCGACACCCCTTCCGCCAGAACCGTGTTTCCGCCGAAGCACGTGACTCTAGGACTCCACGAAGAACGTGGCGGCGAGGCCGAGGAAGAAAAAGAAAAGATTTTGAAGAAAGCCTAAGATCAGCGCTTTCCGCGCCTCGCCTTCATTTTGTGACTTTAGCGAATTGATGGCCGCCAAGATTTCTTCAGGACTTGTGGCTCCGGGAATATTGTTGCGGACCTTCGCCTCCAAGCCCCCCCCGATCGAGGGTTCGGGCCTTACTCCGAAAAGTCTCCTTCGCCGAGGAAGAAAGATTACGCGTCTTACGAGAGCAGCGCTGAGAGCTGAGACGACAATACCGGCGACCAAAAACCAACCGATGCCAAAGTCATTGCTGGAAACCCCATAAAATCTGAGCGGACAAACGCGCCGAGAGTGGCACTGGCCATTCAGAGAGTCACCAGCTGAGAAATGAGTAGAACCCTACCCAGTCACCCTCACCGCACGTCACTGCCACGAGACACATCTGAGGCCCGGACCAGTTGTCCTGGGCTAAAGTGATGCCCCGCGCACCGGATTCGTCCTATCCGCGCGCAGGGTTGATCAAACAATGGCTCCAAAGGACATCACGGCAATTCCATATTGCCTTTGAACCTGCCACCCATGAAGCGATCGGTCAGATTGTCGGTTTTGTAGGTGCCGCTGCCGGTAGCACCCTTGTACTTGCCGTCTCCGCCCGTGTATTTGTAGGTGTACTCCTTGAGGTGCGAGCCCTCCTCCCACGAAGAGGTGACGTGCCCGCCCTTGAGGTTCAAGGTGCAAGTTCCCGAGCCCTTCCAACTCTCGTCGGGCATGAATTCGTACTTGCCGACGCAGTCCTCAACGAACTTTTCGGCTGCCGGATCGTCAGGAATATTCACGCATGGACCGGCGTAGTCGGCGATCTTGTGACCCTTCTCGATCTCTTTCTCGTCCCACTTGTCATTCACGCAGACGATCACACCCGCTTCGCTAACGTTTTTGCCAGCCGCGACCGTGAAGCTGCCGCTTACCAGGAGCCCGGCTGACACGGCGAACAAAATCTGTTTAGTATTCATGGCAATATCCTCACCCGACTTTGCAATCCTGTGAGCCGCGAGTTTGCTTCCCACCAAGGGACTGTAATCCCAAGCCGAACGCTAAATCCGAGTACACGATGCCCAAGTATGTTACGGTGTGTAACACGGCATTTGTTCAAGCCGTTCTTGGATTTTTTTTTCAGCCTGACCGTCTTCGACCACCCATCATGATCTGTTGGGAGCGTGCGGCAATCATAGAGAAACGATAGGGTTGTGTACGCCGCGAGGCGTCGTTACCGACGTCACAAACGTCGGCGGTCGTAGGTGCTTAATCAGAGGTTCCGATGCCCTCGTTTGATCAAGTTATTGTATGGATCGTCGTCGGTCTGATCGGCGGAGCGCTGGCCGGCCGCCTTGTCACTTGGGATTCTGCTGGATTTGGACGCTGGAGAAACCTCGGCCTCGGACTGGCCGGCGCCCTCGTCGGCGGCTTCCTGTTTTGGCTGCTTGGGCTGTTTCCCGACTTGGAGCGAATTTCCGTTTCGCTTCGCGACAGCGTCGCGGCGGTCATCGGCTCTTTAATCTTGCTCGGCGCGCTCAGCTACTGGTCGCGCGGAAAACCTTTGTAACCTGTTCGCTTCTACCAGGAACGAACGCGGCCCCAACATCTCCCCACACACTCCGCCCACCCCAGCGGCGCAGTCGACTGGACCCAAACGCCCAAGGCTGGTTATCCAATTTAGCGGAGCGGACATAAGCTAATCAGTTATCGTTGGTTTGGCGGCCACCACCCCCATGTTACGCACCCCCTGCGTTCCAGGAGGTGCGAGATGAACGAAATCCTCGATACCAAGACCTTCAAAACATCGAATAGCTGGGGCCGCGGAACAACTTACGCGGACATTACAGAAACCATCGGCCATACGCCGCTCGTCCGCCTGTCAAAGGTCAAGGCGAGCTTCGACGCACTCGCCGACATCGCCATCAAGCTCGAATTCTTCAATCCGCTTTCCTCGGTCAAGGACCGCATTGGCGTATCCCTGTTTGACGCCCTGGAAGCCGAAGGCAAGATTCAGCCCGGCCGGACGACGTTGATCGAGCCGACCTCGGGCAATACCGGCGTCGCGCTCGCATTCGTCGCGGCTGCACGCGGCTACCGCCTAATCCTCGTCATGCCGGAATCGATGTCGATCGAGCGACGCAAGATTTTGGCCCATCTCGGCGCGCAACTGGAATTGACGCCGGCGGCCGGTGGCATGGGCGGCGCTGTGGCCCGCGCCGAAGAACTCGCCAGGACGTTGCCGGACGCTGTCATACCGGGCCAGTTCGTCAACCCCGCAAACCCGCTCATCCATGAGCGTACCACAGCGGAAGAAATCTGGAACGATACGGCCGGCGCGGTCGATATCGTTGTGGCAGGCGTAGGCACGGGTGGCACGATTACGGGTGTCGGCCGGGCATTGAAGCCGCGCAAAATGAGCCTGCGCATCGTCGCCGTCGAACCCGCATCGAGCCCAGTGCTGTCCGGTGGCCAAAAGGGCCCGCACAAAATTCAAGGCATCGGTGCTGGGTTCATTCCCGAGGTGCTCGACCGCTCCGTCATCGACGAGGTCGTCACCGTCAGCAATGAAGATGCGTTCGAGTACTCACGTCAACTTGCCAAACTCGAAGGCATACCCGGCGGCATTTCGACAGGTGCCAACCTGTATGCAGCTGTCCAACTCGCCAAACGACCCGAGAACGCCGGCAAGACAATCGTGACGTTCGCGCCAAGCTCGGCGGAGCGCTACTTTTCCAGCGAGCTGTTCGTCTGAGATTTCGAGCGGGCCGGCGAACCAGTGGTTCGCCGGATCCATCTACCTAGAGTGCGGGCCCGGCTATACTCGCGGCAATCCCGTTTCGGCCTGGATTTCCTTCAGCGCGGCGACAAGCACGTCGATTTCCCCACACGTGTTGTAGAACGCAAACGACGGCCGCACCGTCGTCTCCTGCCCAAACCGCCTTAGAATCGGCTGCGCGCAGTGGTGGCCGGAGCGAACCGCGATGCCGTAGGCATTGAGCTTCGATCCGATCTCCTCACTCGGCAGTCCCTTGATGATGAGCGATATCACGCTCGCCTTCTCGGGCGCCGTTCCGATAATTCGAAGGTTTGGAATTTCGCGCAGCCGTTGCGTCGCGTATTCGAGCAGGCCATGCTCGTAGCGGCCGATGTTGTCGAGCCCGATCCGCTCCACGTAGTCGATGGCCGCACCAAGTCCGACAGCGTCGGCGATGTTGCCGGTGCCCGCTTCAAAACGCTGGGGCGAGCCGTGAATTTCGGTACGCTCGAATGTGACGTCGCGGATCATGTTGCCGCCCGTCTGATACGGCGGAAGCGTATCCATAAGCTCGGGCTTCGCGTAGAGCGCGCCGATGCCGGTCGGCCCAAACAGCTTGTGACCTGAGAAGACGAAGAAGTCCGCGCCCAGATCCTGCACGTCGACCTTCATGTGCGAAACCGACTGCGCCCCGTCGACGAGCACCCTGGCCCCGACGCGCTTCGCCATTTCGACAATGGTCTTGGCCGGCGTGATCGTGCCGAGCGCGTTCGACACCTGCGTGAAGGCGACGATCTTCGTTCTGCTGTTCAACAGCTTTGAGAACTCATCCAGAAGCAGCGCACCGTGATCGTCCACCGGCGCCACCCGCAGCTTCGCGCCCTTGGCAAGACAGAGCATCTGCCAGGGCACGATGTTGGCGTGGTGTTCCAGATTGGTAATGACGATCTCGTCGCCCGCATTCACGTGCCGTCGCCCAAACGTCGCCGCGACGAGGTTGATCGCTTCCGTGGTGCCACGCGTGAAGATGATGTCCGTCGGTGCTGACGCATTGAGGAAACGCGCAACCTTGCTGCGTGCACCTTCATAGGCATCGGTTGAGCGTGCCGCCAACTCATGCGCGGCGCGGTGGATGTTAGAATTCTCATGTTCGTAGAAATACGAAATCCGCTCGATCACCGCTTTCGGCTTCTGCGTCGTCGCCGCGTTGTCGAACCAGATAAGCGGCTTGCCGTTCACGCGTTCGCTCAGGATCGGGAAATCGCGCCGATTTGCGTTGACGTCGAACGCCGGATGCGCGGACGCATATTGCGAAGAAAGACCCGGCAACGGATCGGATGTCGGCGTGAGAACGTGGTTGAGAAAATAGAAATCGGACGCAGATGCGCCGACCGGAACAATGCTCGACGTCTCAGCGGCGAGCGGCGCCAGCAGAACCTTGAGGTCTGTCTCGAACGGCAGCGGAACATGCGTGTTCGACGCGACGGGCGAACCGGCCGCATTACCTTCGTCCACGGTTCCGGCCGACGA
The DNA here is from genome assembly GCA_902825785.1 of uncultured Hyphomicrobium sp. GTDB lineage: Bacteria > Pseudomonadota > Alphaproteobacteria > Rhizobiales > Hyphomicrobiaceae > Hyphomicrobium_B. The sequence goes on from CADECN010000088.1 coordinate 6,395, forward strand.
CGGGGTATGTATCCCATTATCGACCAGAAGCTGGGGCGGAGGATTGGTCTCCGGCGCTTGCGGAATGCCGGTCGCGTTGGTTCCCGGCTGCGACGCACTTCCTGGATAACCACCACTGCCCGGCGATACGCCCGAACCCGCCAGCGAATTCGTCGTACCTATCAATTGTTGTAGATCGAGCGTTGGCGGCGCCGAGAGGCCGCCCAGCTGCACAAAATCGAACCCCGAAAAATCTGTCGGAGTACCACTCGCAAGTCCCGCGCCCGGAACGCCATTCGACGGCGCCAACGGCGGCTCGACCAACGAAACTCCGGCAGCCGGCGTCGTAACGGCGTTGCCGAAGCCGGGAAGCGACGGCCCAGCAGGCGTCGGTACGGATTGTCCCGGCGCCGAACCAGCGGCGGATTGCGTGCTCCCCGAAGCGACCGATGCATCCGGCACGAGCGCCGTGCTCGGAACGACATCAGGCGCACCGCTCAATGCCGGCGGCACCCCACCTTGCGGAATGGTCGAAGGCGAAGGCGCAAATCCGGTCGGGACCGGCGGCTCGACAAGCGTCACCCCCGATGACGCCGCACCCGGCGAAACACCAGCCCCCGGCAACGACGGCCCGCCGACGTTCGTCGGCACGCCCTGACCCGGAAGCGCAGCAAAGAACGCGTTCGCAAGTCGCGTAAGCTGAGCCACGTCCGGCAGCCCGGCAGGCGCTGCCTGACCAGCAAGAGCAGCCGCCGCAAGCGCATCGAGATTGGTCACGCTACCGCCCGTCAGCTATAGGTGTGGAACTTGGTCACGTCGACGTTCTCAAGAACGCCCACTGCGTCGTCGGTGAGAACCGCCAGCGAGCAATAGAGCGAGACAAGGTACGAAGCGATCGCCTGGTCGTTGATGCCCATGAAGCGCACCGACAGGCCTTTGCTCAGTTCGCCCGGCAGACCAGGCTGGAACAGACCGACCACGCCCTGCTTGGCTTCGCCCGTGCGGATCAGCAGAATGTTGCTCTTGCCGCTTTTCACCTCAAGCTTGTCCGAAGGAATGAGCGGAATGCCACGCCACGTGATGAACGGCGAGCCGAACAGCGTCACTGTCGGCGGCGGAACACCTCGGCGCGTGCACTCGCGGCCGAAGGCGGCAATGGCAAGCGGATGAGCGAGGAAGAACGCAGGTTCCTTCCAGACTTTCGTGATCAGTTCGTCGAGATCGTCCGGCGTCGGCGCACCCGCCCGCGTCTTGACCTTCTGCGAGGCGACTGCGTGCGACAGCAGTCCATATTCCTTGTTGTTGATGAGCTCGCTTTCTTGACGTTCCTTGACCGTCTCGATGGTCAGGCGAAGCTGCTCTTTGATCTGGTTGTGCGGAACCGAATAGAGATCGGAAACGCGCGTATGAATATCGAGAACGGTTTGCACCGCGCTCAGCAGATATTCGCGTGGGTTCTCGACGTAATCGACGTAAGTCTGCGGCAGAACGCGCTCGTCGCGCACCGAGCAGGCAACCTCAACGCTGTCGGCATCGCGAACCTTGTTGACGCGATAGATGCCCGCCTCGACCGGAACCCATTGCAGAAAGTGCACAAGCCACCGTGGCGTGATGCTCGACATCTGCGGAACGGTCTTCGTCGCATTGGCTAATTGCCGTGCTGCGATATCGCCGAGGGCGGTTTGCGCTTCGTCTGCCATCTCTTCCTCTGATCAAAGCGAATTTGGAATAACCTTATCTAAATCGGCTATATGCCGAAGTTCGCATTGCTGTCGACGCCGTTATATTGGATTCAGATTCCAGCGCCACCGTCGAACGTTTCGCTGCGCACCTGCGCCTGCACGATATTGGAGCCGGGCGGCACGCTACGCGTGAGCCAGACGTTGCCGCCAATCGACGAGCCGCGTCCGATGGTTATGCGCCCCAGGATCGTCGCGCCCGCGTAGATCACGACATCGTCCTCGATGATCGGATGGCGCGGCTGGCCTTTCACAAGCGCACCGCTCTCATCCACCGAGAAGCGCTTCGCGCCCAGCGTCACCGCCTGATAGACGCGCACCCGCTCACCGATCACCGTGGTCTCGCCGATGACGACACCGGTGCCATGGTCGATGAAGAAGCTGCCGCCGATCGACGCGCCCGGATGAATGTCAATTCCAGCGGCGGCGTGCGCAAGAGACGCGACGATGCGTGCCACGATCGGAGCACCCAGCGCGTTCAGCGCGTGCGCGATGCGATGATGAACAACGGCTTTAACCCCTGGAAAACTGAGCAGCACTTCCTCGGTACTCTGCGCCGAAGGATCGCCTTCGAACGCGGCCTGAACGTCACTCTCGAGAGTTTCGTAGATCCGAGGCAGAAGCGTCGCGAATTCACTCACGATCTCCTCCGCCGATCGCGCATTCGCAAGTGCCGCGTGCGTCTCGGCGTCGAACGCGTGCTCGTTCTCAATCTGATCAACCAGCGCCCACAACGCTTGATTGAGGCGCGCTCCGGAATAAAACGCGAGACCCGATGCGCTGTGATCAAGTGCACCGGCATGACGCGGGAAAAGAGCCGCGTTGATGTCGTCGACCGCACCGCCAAGAGCGCGCGCACTTGGCAAAGGTGCCTTGCGAACCTCGCCATTCTGCAGCCGCCGCGACTTCTTGCGCGCCGCTCGCAGATCATCCACGACCGTTTCGATCTTCCAGGTCACGTTATCTCCTCGCGCGTTGATCTCACGTGGCGAATGAATATCGATGGCCGGCCGACGTTTCCGCGCCGACCGGCCGCCGTTCCCTCGTGTAATTTCACTGCGTAGATTTGATTGCGATCTGGTCGTAGATGCCGCCGTCGGCAAAGTGCGTCTTCTGCAGATCGGCCCACGGACCAAGCTTCTCGGCCGCATCGAACGTTTTAATTTCCGGGAACCTCGCCGCGTTCGCCTTCAGTACGGCTTCGCTGCGCGGACGGAAGTCATGCTTGGCGATGATCTGTTGGGCTTCGTCCGAATAGAGGTAGCCGAGATAGGCCTTTGCCAAATCCTGCGTACCACGCTTGCTGACAACCTTCTCGACGATCGCAACCGGCGGCGCCGCCTCGATGCTGATCGAGGGATAGACGACCTCGAACTCGCCGGCGCCGACTTCTCGGCCAATCAAGGCCGCTTCGTTCTCGAACGTCACGAGCACATCACCGATGCCGCGCTGCGTGAAGGTGGTCGTCGCGCCGCGCCCACCACCGTCGAACACCGGCACATTGGCGAACAGCTTACCGACGAACTCCTTGGCTTTGTCGTCGGAACCGAGCTTGTCCTTCGCATAGCCCCACGCCGCGAGATAGGTGTAACGGCCGTTCCCCGAAGTCTTCGGATTGGGGACAACGACCGACGTGCCCTGCTTCGTCAGATCGTCCCAGTCCTTGATGCCTTTCGGATTTCCTTTACGCACCAGGAACACGCTCGTTGTCGTGTAAGGGGCCGCGTTGTTGGGAAATTGTGTGCGCCAGTCCTTGGAGACGACGCCTTTGGACGCCAGGAAATCGAGATCGGTCGGCTGGTTCAAGGTGACGACGTCGGCCTCAAGGCCTTCCGCAACCGACGTCGCCTGTTTTGTCGAACCGGCGTGCGCCTGGTTGACCGTCACGTCGGCACCGGCGACCTTTTGCTTGGCCGAAAAAGCCGGATTGATGTCCTTATAAAGCTCGCGCGAAACGTCATAGGACGCGTTGAGCAATGTTTGCTCTGCGTATACCGGCGTCGCCACAAGCAGGGCCGCAAGCCCCCAAGCGGCAGACTTCAAAGGTCCCGTTACGGTCATTGTGTTCTCCAGGAAATCGATAAGGTCATCGTGAGTTTTGCAAGCCCGCGCTCCGCCATGGAACGAAGTAGTTCCGATGTCCTTAGAAGCAGGTCTGCAAAACGATCGCTGGGCCATAGCCGCGTCGCGCGCGGGTCACGCAAAGCTGTTAAGCTCAGGGGGACACATCTTGTCCGTTATAGCAGACGCGGTCGGCACATGACTCGCCCTTGCGTCCGGGGACAGAACGAGAATGAACCTTCAGCAGTTGAGAATTATCCGCGAAACAATACGTCACGGCTTCAACCTCACGGAGGCCGCCAATGCCCTCTTCACTTCGCAATCCGGCGTCAGCAAGCACATCCGCGACCTGGAGGAAGAGCTCGGCGTCGAAATTTTCGTTCGTCGCGGCAAGCGGCTTCTGGGATTGACCGACCCCGGCAAGGAAGTCGCCGCGATCGTCGATCGCATGCTGGTCGATTCCGAAAATTTGCGCCGCGTGGCATCAGAATACGCGCGCAGCGATGCCGGCACACTCGCAATCGCAACGACGCACACGCAAGCGCGCTATGCACTGCCGCCGGTCATCGCGAAATTCAAAGGCCGCTTTCCCGGCGTGCGGCTCACGATCCATCAGGCGAGCCCCAAGGATATGCCGCGCATCCTGATGGACAGCAATGTCGACGTCGCAATTGCTACCGATACGTTGGAACAGCACCCCGGCATCGCGACCTTCCCTTATCTGACGTGGGAGCACGCAGTCGTCGTGCCTAAAGGGCATCCGCTTGAAAAAGTCGAAGACGTGAAGCTCACCACCATAGCCGACTATCCGATCATCACGTACGACGAAGGCCTCACCGGACGAACACGCATCGACGCTGTGTTCGAAGCGGCCGGATGCAACGCCGACATCGCAATGACCGCGCTGGACGCGGACGTCATCAAGGAATACGTGACGCTCGGCCTCGGCATCGGCATCATCGCCTCCATTGCCTACGATCCCAAGAGCGATACCAAGCTGACCGCGCTTTCGACGCCCGGCCTTTTCCGCACGAACACATCCAGCATCGCGATCCGGAAGGGCCGCATGTTGCGCAGCTATGTCTACCGCTTCATCGAGCTCTGCTCATCGCAACTGACGGAGACGGTTGTTCGCGGCGAGAGCGAACGCCCCGAACCCGACGAGTATGAAATCTGACCCCCCCGCCTCAGGCGCCAATGACCGAACAGAAAATGTCGAAACCGAACATTCTCTACTTGTCCGTTACGCATAAGAACTTCGATGCCATCTTACGGGGTGAACTGACCACCGAATACCGCGACCGCACCGACTATTGGAAATCTCGGCTTGACGGACGACGCTATCACAGCGTCCGGCTCCGCTCGGGCAACAGCGCCGATGTTCAGGAAGCCGATATCGAACTCATCGAAATCCTGAAGGTCGTGCGCGACGGTAAAGGCCAGTACGCCATTCGTTTCGGCAAGGTGCACGCACCCAGGGAGTAGCCGAACACGCGCCCTCACTCATCCTTCGAGCAGATCGTCGGCCAAGCCCGCGAGCCCAGACGCCGTGCGAAGCACAAAGAACCGCCCTGGCCGCGCGCCTTCTATGCGGCTTGCTCGCCAGCCCTTCACACTCGTTCTGACGACGTCGTGGCAGCGAGCGGCGGGTG
>CADECN010000089.1 GCA_902825785.1 uncultured Hyphomicrobium sp.
GGTTGCCGCTGCCTATGCGGAAGCCAACGACGATGCCGGTGACTTCCAGCCGCTGCTGTCGGTCCTGGGTTCTGCTGAACACTTCCAGGTCGGCGCTTATCTGCAGCACGTGCCAACGGGTCTGTTTGTCTACGGTGCGTACTCGACGGCTGACATCCACAGCGACACGGCCTTCAACGGTCTGCCCGAGCTCGAGAGCGATAACTGGTACGTCAAGGCCGGTCTGCGTCAGCGCTTTACGCCGCTTGGAGCAACCGTACTTTACGGCGAATACCAGGACGCGACGATCGATCTCGCGAGTGGCCCGCAGTTCAGCGAAGTCAATCTCTGGGGTCTTGGCGTGGTTCAGGAAGTCGATGCGGCAGCAATGTCCTTCTGGCTCAGCTACCGCAACATCGACGCCGATCTTACCGGTACGGACATCGGAGCAGACTTCCAGTATGTGAAGTTCGGCGCGCTGATCAACTTCTGATCTTTCAGAGCTGAAAAACTCACCATTTGGCGAAGGCCGTCCCTCAGGGCGGCCTTTTCCTTTGCGCATTTCAACAGCTTGTTCGACCTCGGCAGGGGAAAAATGTTACTTAGCCGGCCGACTTTCAGCTGATATCTTTTTCTCTCTCTTTTTCATGGCGTTATCAGGTTTTGTGAAGTTTCTTCGGGAACCTCTTGCGTTGCTGATGGGCAACAACGCCGGATTCGTCTGGGTGAATTCGTAAAGCGCAATTGTTGGGCAACCACGAATCACGGAGGTTCCGCCCAAGCGGCGAATTTCCTTGGAGGGTGTTCCGCCGTGGGCTGCTTCGGGGCAGCCGACATCAAGGCGAAACGCCAGGTATCGCGTCACCCACTAGAAGTGATGAAGACGGGAGAAGGTAGAATGATGAAATATAGCCTAGGCGCTCTGGTCGCTGCAGGCGTTCTCGCTGGCGGCCTCGCCACGAGCGCCTCTGCAGCGGACCTCGGCGGCAATTGCTGCGCCGATCTCGAGGAGCGCATTGCGGAACTTGAGGCGACCACCGCACGCAAGGGCAACCGCAAGGTTTCGCTCACGGTGTCGGGCTGGGTCGCTCAGCAGGTCATGTGGTGGGACGACGGTTTCGAGCAGAACGTCTACGTCTCGGACATCGGCTCCACGATCGAAAGCCACGTGAAGTTTACGGGTCAGGCGACGATCTCGCCCGGCTGGTCGGCTGGCTACGTGCTGCATATAGAAACGGCCAGCAGCGATCCGGTGCTCGGCCTCGACCAGAACACGGACAACGCCCCGGCCCTCTACACGGGTCAGACCAACGACGTTTACGTCCTGCAGTCGTTCTGGTTCGTGAAGAGCGAACAGCTCGGTAAGGTCTCGGTCGGTCTGCAGTCGCAGGCATCGGACAACACGGCCATCCTGGTCGACGGTTCGGGCTCGCTGCTTCCGGCCAACTGGGTGCAGTTCGACTACGGCGGGTTCTTCCTGCGTGACGGCGCTGGCAACTTTGTAAACAACGCTAACTTCACGCCCTGCCCGGCTCCGGGCTGCGTCCTGAACAAAGAGTTTCTGACGATCTCGAACATCTTTGGTCCGTCGGACTTCAACGGCACGACGACAAACTCGGTTCGCTACGACTCGCCGTCGTTCGGTGGCTTCTCGGTGTCGGCATCGTGGGGTGAAGACGACTTCTGGGATGTCGCGGCTCGTTACGCTGGCGAGTTCAGCGGCTTCAAGCTCGCGGTTGCCGCTGCCTATGCGGAAGCCAACGACGATGCCGGTGACTTCCAGCCGCTGTTGTCGGTGCTCGGCGACGCTCAGCACTTCCAAATCGGCGGTTATGTCGAGCACGTTCCGACTGGCCTGTTCATCTACAGCGCCTATTCGACTGCTGACCTCGAAGATGCCGCTCTTGAGAGCGATAACTGGTACATCAAGGCTGGTCTTCGCAAGCGCTGGAACCCGCTCGGTCACACCGTGTTCTTCGGTGAGTACCAGAACGCGGAAATCGACTTCGCAAGCGGCGGAAAGTTCAGCGAAGTTGACGTCTGGGGCCTCGGCGTGGTTCAGGAAGTCGACGCGGCGGCGATGTCCTTCTGGCTCACCTACCGCAACATCGATGCTGATGCTCCCGCGCTCGGGAATGTTGGTCTCGACTTCGACTACGTGAAGTTCGGCGCGCTGATCAACTTCTAATCGGCAAGCCAACTGGAAAGCGGGAAGCCGCCCCTATGGGGGCGGCTTCTTCGTTTTCATGGTATCCTTTTCCGCGGCAATCCTGACCTCGCGTGGGCACGCGCAGCGGCGTAGAGTGACGCCATGTTTGATACGTTCTTCTCAGAACTTCGCGCTGCCAAGATCCCGGTCACGCTCAAAGAGTACCTGACGCTGCTTGAAGCTGTCGGTGAAGGCGTTGCAGGACAGAGCGTCGAGAATTTCTATTACCTTTCGCGCGCAGCGCTCGTGAAAGACGAGCGCAATCTGGATCGCTTCGACCAGGTGTTTGGGCGCGTCTTCAAGGGCCTCGAGCTGATGTCTGAGGCCGCGACGGTCGATATTCCCGACGAGTGGTTGCGCAAGATTTCCGAGCTTCATCTTTCGGACGAGGACATGGCGCGCATCCAAGAACTCGGTGGCTGGGAGAAGATCATGGAGGAGCTACAGAAGCGCCTCGCCGAACAGCAAGGACGTCATCAGGGTGGCAACAAATGGATCGGCACCGGAGGAACCTCGCCATTCGGCGCCTATGGATACAATCCCGCGGGTGTGCGTATCGGACAGAAGGAAAGCCGGCACCGGCGCGCGATCAAAGTTTGGGACAAGCGCGAGTTCAAGGATCTCGCCGGCAATGCCGAGATCGGGACTCGCAACATCAAGGTCGCGCTGCGCCGCCTTCGTCAGTTCGCGCGCAGCGGCGCGCCGTCCGAGCTTGATCTCGATGGCACCGTGCGCGGCACGGCGGAACGCGGCTATCTCGACATCCACATGCGGCCCGAGCGGCACAATGCGGTAAAGCTGCTGATGTTCTTCGACATCGGCGGGTCGATGGACGATCACATCAGGGAAGTGGAAGAGCTGTTCTCGGCGGCGCGCGGCGAGTTCAAGCACCTCGAATACTATTACTTCCACAACTGCCTATACGAGAGCGTCTGGAGGGAGAATGCGCGGCGCTACACAGACCGGATCGATACCCAGCAGGTGCTGAACACATATCCCGCCGACTATAAGGTGATCTTCGTCGGCGATGCCTCGATGAGCCCTTACGAGATCACGGTGGCGGGCGGCTCGGTGGAACACATGAACCCGGAGCCGGGCGCGCTATGGCTCCGGCGCGTGACCGACATCTACAAGCATGTTGCCTGGCTCAATCCCGCTCCTCAGCAGCATTGGGATTGGACGCCGTCGATCGGGTTGATCGGCCGGCTTATGGAGGGACGGATGTTTCCCTTGACGATCGAGGGGCTCGACGCCGCGACGCGCGAACTGATGCGCTAAATTCCCTTTATTTTGTGGGATAATGTCCCGTATTCGGCTCCATTAAGTAACCTTGCGGCAACGTTCCGACTCATTCGCTCACGCCCGATGTAGGTAGGAATTTGGCCTATATGCGTTGCATGAGCATGCCGATAGCAAATTAGGCAATTCGATTGTTGCGGAGGCATCGCTCGACCTTCGGGTGCTCAGCTTCAATCGAAGACTATCGCTGACAAAAAAAAACGGGGCCCGCCTGTTGGCGGTGTTGAGTATGCGTAAAGCCCACAAACCTCCAGATGCTCCCATAGCAACGCCCGTTCCCGCGCAACAGCGCAGTCGGGTACGCCGTCCGACCTAGGGGCGGAACAAGCAAAACCACATCAACAAATTGACCCCTGATCGCCTGATTGGGGGCGGGGGGAAGTCATGTCAAAAATCGGTCATCTGTCGCGTTCTCACGTCCAGACCACAATTGTCATTTCGTTGGCCGTGGCTCTTAGTTTTAGCGCGTCTCCTCGCGCAATGGCGGCATGTACCACGGCGTCCGCGACAAGCGGCGCCGATACCATCGTCTGCAATGACGCCGATAATCCGGGCGCCTCGGCGGGGCTGAATGCGAAAGGCGGCGGCGACAATATTACCGTAAATGGCAACCCTACCTTCGGGATCAGCGGGTCGAATGTCCCTCCGCCCGGCGGATCAAACGGCAACCGGACATATTCACTTACCGGCGGCACCGGCAACGACACGATCATCATCAACGGCGGGCACTTCCTCGGCACGGTCGGTGGCAATGATGGTGACGATACTCTGACTATCTATGGCGGGATATTCGAAGCCAACGTGGCGGGCGACGGGCGCTTCTCGATCGATGAGAACAACGGAACAGCGGCCGAAGGTAACGTTTTGGCGTCGGGCGTCACGGGGAACGACATCATCACGTTCTACAGCGGCACCGTGAAGGGCGAGGTTCAGGGCGGCAACGGCGACGACACGATTTACATCTACGGCGGCAACATCAATCGTGTCGAAGGCAATGCGAGTTCGTCGGACGGCGGAGACAAGATTTATCTCGACGGCGCTACCGCGAGCCTTGGATCTTGGGAAGGCAATTCCGCGTCGCAGGGACAAACGCTTTACATTCGCAACGGCAGCTTCGGCTTGCTTGAGGGCGGCGGCGACGATGACGGCGATGATGGCGGAGAACTGAACACGCTCACGAGCGCCAAGGAACATCTCATCATTGACCCGGTAAATTCGAGGTCGAGTACACCCCTTATCAAGATCGGTATCGGTGTCGATTTCGCTGGCGGCAATGATACGCTGACGTTCATCGGCGCGGTCATGAACGGCGACAAAAAGAACCTCGAATTTGCGGATGACGATATCGGATTTGTGGGTGGAGCCGGCGACGACACGGTGACAGTCACGAAGAACAGCGATGTCGTCCTTGAGCCTGTGTCGGGCTTTGAGCATCTGGTGATTTCGGATCATTCCAAGCTCGAACTCTCGGGTTCGACTTACGCTTTCGGTACGACGGCATCTGGCGACGTTACCGTGAGCGGAACTTCGGAATTGCATCTGTCCGACGAGAACGTGACTTTTACCACCAGCCATTTTGTTCTCGAATCCGGGTCCGGGCTGTCGCCGCGGCTCACGGGACTACCCGAATACTACGCCAGTTTCGCAACCGGTGGCGTCTTGCGCATTGGCGCTGCCTTTGGCGGAGCACCTGCTGATGAAGACGACCTGGTCGCGCTGGACAATGATGACAATGAAGAGCCCACGGGTTCACCGTCATCGGTTCTGATCAACGTGGGCTCGTCGACTTTTGCAAACAACGGCACAATTACGTTGCTCAACGGCATCGTCGGCGACGCCCTCACGATCAGCGACAACTATCAATCGACGGGCGGCAATCTCGCAATTGATACGGAACTTGGGGAGAGCGGTTCGCCCAGCGACCGGCTGGTCCTCCAGCAGGGAGTTGCCGGCATCACAACTGTCTTCGTCAACAACGTGGGTGGAACTGGTGCGTTCACTGGTTCGGGCGCGACTGACGGCATCGAAATCGCAAGCAGCGGCGCGGTTCCGTTTCTGGATAATTCCTTCGTTCTGGCTACCAACGCGGCAACCGGGCGGGCGGAAGTCATCGGCGGCGCATTCGCCTATCAACTCGTTGTGACGCCAGAATCGGCGCTGCTGCAGTCGGACATCCTGGACCAGGTGCCCGCGTACGCCATGTCGAATGCAATTGCCCTGAACTACGCCGGCAGCACCTTCGATACGCTCTACAAGCGGCTCGGCGAGGTTCGTCTCGGCCAGGGAGCAGAAACCGGCTTTGGCAACGGCGGCGCCTGGGTCAAGGGCAACTACGCCGACAACGACGTTGATCCGAAATCAGGTTACGCCTTCAGCCAGCGCAACCAGGGTGTGCTGTTCGGATTCGACAAGCGCATCGAAGATGGGCCATCGCAATTCCTGCTTGGCCTGTTTGGCGGCGTAGGTTCAGCGGATGCCGATGTCTACTCGTCCGTCTTCGGCAGCTCATCGCGTTCAAGGGTCGACATCGACGCGCGGACGTTTGGCGCGTACTTCACATATTCGGAGACACGGCAGCCGGGTGTCGGTTTCTATACCGACCTGGTCGTCAAATACGACGATCTGGAATTGGATATGTCGGCGGATTCGCGGTCCGCGCGTGGCACGACGGATGGGTTCACGGTCGGCGGGTCAGGCGAGGTTGGCTACGGCTTCAATCTGGGCGGCAATTTCGTGCTCCAGCCGCAGGGCCAGCTCACCTACGCGCACTACGACCAAGACGAGTTTATCGATGCGGAGCCATATGAGCTCGACGTCAAGTCGTCCTCGGCGGAGTCGCTCGTCGGGCGCGCTGGTCTCCAGCTTCAAGCAAATTACCTTGGCCAGGACGGGTCGGTCTTCGCGCCGTACGCGATCATCAATGCTTTGACCGACTTCCGCGGTGATTCGACCGTGACCGTCGCCGGTACGCCGTTCGCCAGTGATGTCGGGGTGACCTGGTACAACGTGGGCGGCGGCTTCACGGCCGACCTCGGAAATACGCTCAAGGTCTACGGCTCGGCCGAGTATAACTTCGGCGATGTCGAAGGATGGGGCGTCACCGGCGGTGGAAAACTGGTCTGGTAAATTTACGAGTGCGAGGGAAGACGGAGGGGCCGGAGCATTCCGGCTCCTTCTCGTTCCACCACGTTTATCAGCAAGTTATGCCGGTGCATCAGACCGTCGTCTTTGCTCGCCACGAGTTCAAGCTCTCCACGTCAACGCAAATGCGCGGCTGGCACCCGTTGACCGGCATCTCTGCGTGCGCGATGAAGGCGCGGTACCGGGTGGAAGCAATGACGATTCGATCAACGATTGCCATGATCGCAGCAGCGGGCTTGCTCGCCGGCTGCGGCGCTAGTTTGCCGGGCATGTCGACGGGCTCGTTGTTTGGAGGAAAAGAGCAGCCGAAGGTTGCGACCAACGATCCGCTAAGCCGTGCCATGCAGGTTGGATCGACTTCGGCGCGCGCGCTCAAGTGCGGTTATAACTTCGATCCCGTGAAGTTGCGCACGCAGTATCTGGCTTCCGAGGCGGCGGCCGGCCCCGCTGATACGACGAAGATTGCTGAAATCTACGACACATCCTTCAACGGAATCTCGAAGGCCGTCGTTGGGCAAAGCAATGAGTACTGCTCGCCTGAGAAGACGCGCACGATCAGGGAAGCGCTGAACCGCCATCTGGCGGGCGACTACACGCCCACCCCGCCGCCGCCCGAGCAGGTCGAAGACAGTCTGTTCGGAGATTGGGGATCGGGCGGTAGCGGTTCGTCGAAGCCACCAGCTTCCAGCAGCGCATTGCCGACCGCAAATCCATTCTGACGGCGACGCGCCACCGAACGGAATGTCTATTTGACGCCGAGCTTCTTCTGCAGGCTCGATGACGACGTCGTGTATTGGAACAGAACCTTCTTATCGGGAAAGACGATCCGGTGCGCCGCCTGTGCCATCAAGGCGGCTTCATGGAAGCCGGACAGGATCAGCTTTAGTTTACCCGGATAGGCGTTGATGTCGCCAACCGCGAATATACCGCGCTCGCTCGTCTCGAACCGTTCGGTATCGACGGGGATGAGGTTCTCGTGAAGATTGATACCCCAATTGGCGACGGGGCCGAGCTTCATTGTCAATCCGAAGAACGGCAAAAGCGCGTTGCAGGCGATCTGCTGCTCGCCCTCGGCGGTCTTGACGGTAACGGAGGAGAGTTCCCCGCTTGAGCCACCGAGATGGGTGATCTGCCCGATCAAGAGGCGGATGGCGCCGTCGCGAACGAGTACGCGCATCTTTTCTACCGAGTGAGGCGCGGCACGAAAATCATCACGACGGTGGATAAGGGTGAGACTGTTGGCGACGGGCTGCAGATTGAGCGTCCAATCGAGCGCGCTGTCGCCGCCGCCGACGATAACGACGTCGCGACCGCGCATCGATTCAATTTTGCGGACCGAGTAGAAGACGGATGTTCCCTCGTAGCCTTCGATGCCATCGAGCGGCGGACGTTTGGGCGTGAAGGAGCCGCCGCCGGCCGCAATGATGACGACCTTTGCCAAGAACACGGTTCCGGCGTCGCTCGTAAGCTTGAAGCGGCCGTCGGGCTGGCGCTCCAGGCCGTCGATGCGCTCGCTGAAATGGAAGACGGGTCCAAACGGCTTGATCTGTTCCATCAGACGGTCGGTCAGTTCCTGGCCGGTCACGATCGGGAGCGCCGGTACGTCATAGATCGGCTTTTCAGGATAGAGTTCGGCACACTGGCCGCCAGGCCGATCCAGGATATCGACAACGTGGGCTTTGATATCGAGCAGCCCTAGCTCGAAAACGGCAAAGAGCCCGCACGGGCCGGCACCGATGATGAGGGCATCGGTCTCGATCGTGTCTTCGCTTGCGTTGGTCTTGAGATCGTTTGTCATGGTCAGAACTGCTTGGCAGGGACGCGCACCACCAGGCCGTCGATTTCGCTCGTGACCTTGATCTGACACGCGAGCCGACTGCCCTCGCGGACGTCGAACGCGAAGTCCAGCATGTCTTCTTCCATGTCGGAGGGTTGTCCGGTCGGGGCGCGCCATGCCTCATCGACATAGACGTGACAGGTCGCGCATGCGCAGGCGCCGCCGCATTCCGCCTCTATGCCGGCGACATCATTCAATTTGGCCGCCTCCATCACCGTCAGGCCGTTCTCGACCTCTACCGTCTGGCTTTCGCCGTCGGGCTGAATGAATGTGATCTTGGTCATTACGGGTGGGCGTCCTGTAGACGGATTTCGAACGCGGCCGGGACGTTAGCCGGCCGCGTGTTTGGTTTGCGGTAGGCGGCACACTTAGTCGGATGCGGAGTGCAATTCAAGCTTCCGGGAGGTCAGGCCGCCACGCCGGGCGATGCTGTCAGCGGTGATTTCAGGTCGACTTACCGCCTTCGCCGTTATGCGACACAATGAACGCGCGCGCCTCAGTCGCTGCCTCCTCGATGCGGGCGATAACATCGGCCGCGGCGCGACGGTTGTGGTCTAGATGGAGGCGTTCCGCGCTCTCGGCCAATCCGGCAATGCGCCATGCGCCGACCGCCCGTCCCGATCCTTTCAAAGTGTGCGCCGCCATGCGCCAATCCCGTTCGTTGGACGCGTGCTGGAGGGCTGCAATCGTCGCTGGCAGCTGAGACAGGAACAGGTCTAAAACCTCGCGCTCGAGTTCCTCGTCGCCAAGCGTGTATCGGCGCAGGTGCTTGATATCGATCGCTTCGGTCGAAGTCGTCTCGAAGCCGGAGTGCTGGCCCGAGATCCGCCGATTTTCGGCTCCATACATCATGAGCGGCCCATCTTGTTGGCGCGTGACCGGTTACCGGCACTCGCGACAAGAGCCTGCCATTTCGGGCATAAGCTGCGGTAAAGGAGAACTTTACAATTCTGAGCGATACGGAAACCGGACGTTAACTCGCCGCAATGATGCCGCAATCCCGCCTGCCCGGCGGGTTTGCCAACAGTTGCAGCGGCTTAGGGTGCAGGAAAGCGCTTGTTTCGGGTTTCCGCGCCACAAGAAGTCCTATAGGCTGGTTAAAAATAAAATTGGTGCCCGAGCACCAGGGGCCGGACGGTCGGGCGTCCGGAAGTACGCGGGGGTATTCGGCGCGATGTCGCAAGATCAGTTCGCCAAGCTGATGGCTATCGCCGGTCGGCAGGCTGCCGCCGAGGCGGTTAGCGACGTGGCGAACGTGACCGCGGAGACCTCTGACTCGCAAGCACCGCCGCCGGTCGCAGAAGGTTCCGCACTTGCAACCGCCCCACAACCGGCCAGGGCGCAGGCGTCTGAGGGTGCGCCGCGGCGTGTCGCGCGCCGCCGTCCCGCAGGTCCGGTGCGCGGCAAGATCGCCGCCAACGACGATGTTCCAAGCATCGGCGGCCTGATCTATGCGCTTGAGCAAAAGCCATCGAACCGGATCTTCCGCATCGCCGCGATCGCCAGCGTGCTCTGGGGCACGGTCGGATTGGGCTTCGGCGCGCTGACGCTGGCGCCGGATTGGAGTTCGGGTGCTCCGCTTAGTGACCTGCTCCTGCACCCGGTCGCTTTTTACACGACGGCGGCCGTCGTGGTGCCGATCGCGATCTTCTGGCTGCTCGCACTGCTCAACTGGCACATTGCGTCGCTCGCGCTCAAATCGTCGACCATGACGGAAGTGGCAATTCGGCTCGCCGAACCTGATCGCGCGGCCGAACAATCGATCGCCAGCCTGGGTCAGGCTGTGCGTCGGCAGGTTTCCTTCATGAACGACGCCGTGTCGCGCGCCCTTGGCCGTGCCGGCGAGCTTGAAGCGCTTGTTCACAACCAGGTCGCCGACCTGGAGCGCTCTTACGAAGAGAACGAGCGTCGCATCCGGGGCCTGATCCAGGAATTGACCGGCGAGCGGCATGCACTGCTGAACACCTCGACCAGCGTCACCGACACCCTGAAAACGCTCGGGACCGAAATCCCGACGCTGATCGAAAAGCTTTCGACGCAGCAAGTCACGCTTGCGGGCATTATCAAAGGTGCGGGCGAAAACCTTGCGGCACTTGAGGGCTCGCTCGCCGTATCCACCGGCCGCTTCGAACATGCCGTCGGCTCACGCGCGCAACAGCTGCAAACGGTGCTTGAGGATTACACGACTGCGTTCTCTAGCGCACTTGGAACACGCACCGAGCAGATGCGGCTGGCATTCGACAGCTACATGGAGACGCTCGATACCTCACTCGGCAATCGTACCGAGAACCTGCAGACGGTCTTTGAGGAATACGCTCGGGCGCTCGATACGACACTCGCCAACCGGGCGAGCGCCCTAGACATACAGCTTGTGGAACGCACCAGAGCGCTCGACGATGCGTTCCAGCGACGCCTAGAGCTGTTTGATGATCAGATCCATCGTTCGACCGTGGTGATCGACAGCGCGGTCAATGAAAAAGCAGCGCTGCTAACCAACGCACTCGAGGCACACGCCAGCAGCTTCCGCGATACGATATCGCGCCAGGCCGCCGACCTCGACGATTCCGTCATGAACGGCATTAACGCGGTCCGCCGTACGAGCGAGAACATCTCGCGGCAGACGATGAAGGCGATCGACGGGTTGTCGCAGCAATCGAACATGCTGCAGAACGTTGCCGACAACCTCTTCTCGCAGATCGGGGGCGTCACCGATCGGTTCGAAAACCAGGGTGAGCAGATCCTGCGTGTCGCCAGCCGGCTTGATGATGCCAACGTGCGCATCGACACCACGCTGCAGTCTCGCCATGCCGAGTTGACCAAAACGATCGACATGCTCTCCGGCAAGGCTGACGAATTCGGCCGGACTCTCGCGGGCTATTCATCGAATATCGAAGGATCGCTTTCCAGCATCGAGCTGAAGGCGCGTTCGATCGCGGAGGAGTTGCGCGACTCCGCCCAGACGCGCTCGCGTGCGCTGCTTGCGGAACTCGATCGCGTCAAATTGCAGACCGAGGCCGAAGGCGAACGAACGCTGTCAGAACTGCGCAACCGTTTCCAGAACGTTACGGGCGAGTTGTCGCGCGAGTTCGAAACCCTTTCAAGCCGCCTGGCATCGGCTTCCGACGAGACGCGCTTGCGTGCCGCCGAGGCGGTCGAAACACTGGCCCGCGAGCAGGCGCGTATTCGCGAGGAGGCTGCC
>CADECN010000090.1 GCA_902825785.1 uncultured Hyphomicrobium sp.
GGCTTGGCGCAAAGGCGATTTTCAATGACGGCGACATGAGGCCCATCAAGGGTCAGGTGATGGTGCTGCCGAACCCGTCGGGGCTTGATTATTTCTTCAGCGGCGGCTGCGGTCCTTCGCGCTCGGCCTACGTTTTTTGCCGCCAGCACGACATCGTTCTGGGCGGGTCGTACGAAGAGGATATCGACAGCGACGGCGCGACGGCGGCCGAATGCGGCAGGTTCCTCTCCCGACTACGACTTCTGTTCGTAGAAGACCCCCTCAAGTGCGGCCCTTACGTCGAAAGCTACCGGGGCGAGAGCTGAGCCACGCCCTCTGTATGATGCAATTCAGCTTTGGTTCACGGTAAATGCAGACGGGCGGCGCCTCGTAACTGACAGGTGACGCCGTCGGGGGTATCGCTTCTGGTCGGAATTCAGCGGAGGAAGAGGGATGGCTCGGGAGCCGGCTAACGGCGAACACGGGTGCGCGCTGCGCGGCGGCGCGGCGCTTGGGGTGCCGTCGCTTGGTCTCCTCGTCGCCGTTCTCTCCTTCCTTGTGATGTCCGTTGCAGCGGCGCGAGAAAGCTCGCCGGTTCCGGAATCCTTAGGCAGCGGACCGCTTCCGATCACGTTCGAATCTGCCCTGCCGCTCGCGTTCGCCGAGGACGACCAGATCGTCATTGAGGGCACGGTCGAGAGCGATCATCCCGTCCGCGCGTCACTGCGCGTCGACGACGGCCAGTCATTCGACGATGGCAGCCGCTTTGGCGAGACGCGCACGCTGCCACCCGGTTCGTTCCGTTTTGTGGTTGGCGTCAGCGGATTGAAGGTTAAATCGGGCCGCACGCTCGATAGCGGCGACCTCAGGCGCATTATCTTCAACGCTCTCGATGAGGCATCCGCCGTCAAGGTGAGCCGGTTCGTGAGGGTGAAGGCACGACCGTTGCCGGTCGGAGCCGTCGGCTATTCGCTGGGCGAAAACAACGCCACGCTGTTTCCTGGCTTTCAGCGCATTGCGCCCGGCGATCCGCGTGTCGAAGGCGACATCACCGCCATACGCCGCAGCGCGCCCGATCCGCTCATTGCCAACGGCTTCACCGGTATCGAGCGCTTGAAGCTTGCCGCTCCGGCTGGACGCTCGCGCGTGACGCTCTGGCTGGAAGACCCCGGTGAGTGGGACTATCTCCCGCACGCGAACGCGCGACGCGTGCGTATCAACGGCAAGGATGTCTTCTCCGAGGAGATCGGTTACCAGGATTGGATTTCGCGCCGCTACATGCGTCTGGCGTATGTCGAAAACAGTGCGACCGACGATGCGTGGACGGCTTACGGGCGGCATCGCGGAGAGGCGACATCGGCGGACGTTGATATCGCAGGCGATGGACTGACGATCGAGGTCATCGGTGTGCGTCCAGCGATGCGCCACCTCGCGGCCGTTCTCATCGAACCGGCCGGGCAGACCGCTGCGTTCGATGTGGTGCAGGCGTGGCGCGCCGATTGGTACCGCTCGATGTTCCCGGTCGTCAAAGCGCCGGCCTCGGACGATCAGCTGGCGACGCCGGTCGCGGTCGACGGGGCGCGTGCGGCGGATACCGTCAAAGCGGCTGTTGCGCCTGGAACCGGCGTCAGGGTTCGCCTTGCCGTCACATCGTCGAAGGCGGCGCAGCCGCGCGTGACCCTTAAGCAGCCCGAGCACAATGGTGTTCAACTGCCGGCGCGTCTATGGGCGGGCCAACGCAAGCTCGACCGAGTAACTCCGTCAGGCAACCTGCTCGCGGTCACCGATGATCGTCTTATCGCGGACGCGGGCCGTCTGCCGCTGTCGGCGGATGAACCGCGCAGTTATGAAGTATGGGTTGATGCCCCGGATGCTGCCGCGCCTGGAGTCTACGAGGGCTCGCTCAAGATCGAAGCGGACGGTGCCGCAACGGAGGTGCCGCTCGCCGTCGAGGTTCTTGCGGTGACGTTGCCGAAGGTTTCCAAGCCGGCGGGCTTCTATCTGGACGCGGCGCCGGAGTTCAATTGGTTTGGCGCCTTGCGCGCGCGCCGCGATGAACAGATCGCGTGTGATCTCGCCTTCATGCGCGGATTTGGTCTGACGAATATAGCGCCACCCGCGTCGCTACCCTGGCCGCGCAACTTCCAGGCCTTCGTCAGCGACATGAGGGTTGCAACGCAAAGCAACATCGCGCCCGGCTGGCTGATCTATGACACCGTGCAAAAGCTTGTCGGCCTCCACGGTTTCGGCGGGGCCGCCGACCTTCTGGCCAATGTCGAAAAAGCGATGGCGTCGAACAAGGTGCCGAAGGCGATTTGGAACGTCGCGGAAGCGCCAAGCAATTCGCCTGAGCGCGCCAAAGAGCTGGTCGAGGCACTGCGGTCGCGCGCGCCCGAAATGAAATTGGCCGCGGTCCTCGACGGGGTTGCCGACGAGCCTTTGGCTCCGCTTTACGACACCGTCATCATCAATCCCGGTTTTGGCATCGACGCGGAAAGAATCGATAAACTTGCAAAGGACGGACGCGAAGTCTGGCTGCGCGATACCGACCAGCCGCGCGTTGCGGCGGGGCTTTGGCTTTGGGGCACGGAAGCGAAGCGCTACCTGCAATGGCATGGCCGTCATCCGGTGGCCGATCCGTTCGATCCGCTCGATGGCCGCGAAGCCGACGTGCACATGATCTATCCGAGCGCGACGCCTTGCCCGGCGCAACCCGATATCAACCGCAATCTCTTGCGCGCGGCGGAAGGCATCGTCGATCAGCGCTGGCTGGCGTGGCTCGATGCTCAATCGTCAGCGGAAGCAAAAGTTATTGCCGGTGAAATGAAAGCTCACCTCTCGGGCTGGACTGACGCGGCCAAGCTGAGCGGGACTGATCTCGATTCCCTGAGGGCCCGCATCATGTCGCTTGCTGCAACAGCAAAATAGGCCATGCGCGCACGCTCTGGCGCGCAGAAATTCGCCAGCGGTGACGGAGGCTTGGCAACTTAATTGGCGATGCAGCATCATTCGCAAGAACTATTGACGGCATCGGTGGCCGTCTGCATGTTCCGCGCACTTCTCCGCGTTCAGAGATCTGGCCCAGTCCGGCGCTGAAGGAGCAATCGCCCCGGCATCATAGGCATTGAGGATCGCAGCTCCGTAAAACCAACTCTCCAAATGTTTCGCGCGCCATCGTCGATATACGAGCGCGGCGTGCGGACAATCGTCGCGAATCTTGCGCTTGCGCGGGTTCGCTCTTGTGCCGGCGTCGTCGGTAACCGAAGCAAATTGTTGGCGTGAACGCCATGCGCGCAAAATCCGCGCGGTTGCGGGCGCGGCAATTCTTATTGAACCATTTGTGTCAAAGAGAGCTTGCAGATGACCAGTTCGTTTCGAATCCTCGTCGCAGATCCGATCCACGAGGACGGCCGAAAGGTGTTCGCGGCGTATCCCAATATTCAGGTCGATGTCGCGACCGGGCTCGACGAAGCCGGGATAGTTGCTAAAATTGCTGATTATGACGGCATTATCGTGCGCTCTAAGTCGCGCGTCACGAAGCCGATCATCGCAGCGGGAAATCAGCTCAAGGTCATCGGGCGCGCCGGTATCGGCGTCGACAACATTGACGTCAATGCCGCCACCGAGCGCGGTATCGTCGTCTTTAACACGCCTGATGCCAACGCCACGACGACTGCGGAACTGACGATCGCGCACATCCTTTCGCTCAGCCGGCATTTGCCGCGCGCCGACCGTTCGGTGCGCGCCGGCGAATGGACGCCGACGAAGTTCGTCGGAACCGAGCTTTCCGGCAAGACGATCGGCGTCGTCGGCTTCGGGACCATCGGCCGACTTGTCGCGGAGCGGTGCGCAGCGCTCAAAATGCACGTCGTCGCGTTCGACCCGTTCGTGACGCCCGAGATCATGAGCCAGCATGGGGCCGAGCAGATCGGGCTTGAGGCCCTGCTTACAACATCGGACTACGTGACGTTCCATTGCCCGCTCAACGACAAGACGCGCAACCTGCTCGACGCGACCCGCATCGCGACAATGAAACCGGGTGTGCGCGTGATCAACTGCGCGCGCGGCGGTATCATTGATGAGACCGCGCTGTTTGATGCCTTGAAGTCAGGACACGTTGCCGGCGCGGCGCTCGACGTTTTCGTAAAGGAGCCGCCGGTCGGCTCGCCGCTGTTGCAGCTCGACAATGTCGAACTCACACCGCACCTGGGCGCTTCGACCGAGGAAGCGCAGCAGGCGGTCGCGGTGCGCATCGCCGAGGATATCGCGAAGTTTCTCACGACCGGAGAAGCTCAGACGGCCGTCAATCTGCCGCGTATTTCTTCCGAACAGCTTGGACAGTCGCGTCCTTATCAAACGCTGGCGTTCGCGCTGGGCCGGCTGGCCGGAGCGTTGAGCGATGGACCGGTCACGGAACTCGTCGTGCGGCTTTTCGGGCGTGTCGGCGAACTCGATTCGCGCCCCGTGGTTTCGGAGGCGACCGTAGGCCTGCTTGGCAACTGGATCGCTGACCGCTTGAACCGCGTGAACGCCGGCCATCTTGCCAAGGCGCACGGCATCGAGATCAGGGTCTCGTCGTCCGACCAGGGTCGCGACTATCTCTCGTTGGTGGAAGTGAGCGCGGTGTCGGGGGGCAAGGCCACGACGGTTGCGGGCACCTTGCTTGGCGGGCGTTCGCCGCGATTGGTGCGCATCGACAATTATCACGTTGAGGCCGTGCCGCAGGGCAACTTCCTGTTTACCCGTCATCACGACAAGCCGGGCGTGATCGGCGCGCTCGGAAACATTCTCGGCCGTGAAGGCATCAACATCTCCAGCATGAGTGTCGGCATCGACGGCGGCGACAGCGCGGTTGCCTTGGTCAATGTTTCGCAGCTTCCAAGCGAGACCGTGCTAAAGGAGATCAGGGCGCTGGCGCCGATCGTCAAGGCGGTGGAGTTCAAGTTGTGAGCGTGCGCTTCGATTGCGTCTGTTTCGATTTCGACAGCACGCTGACGCGCCTTGAGGGCATCGACGAATTGGCGCGGCGCGCCGGCGTAATGGACGAGATCGCGCCGCTTACGGCGGCGGCGATGGATGGCACGCTGGCGCTTGATGAAATCTACGGACGCCGACTGGCGATCGTCCGGCCGGACAGGGCGGCGATCAAGTGGCTAGCGGCGCGGTACATCGAAGACAGGGTCGCGGGTGCGTTCGAGACGATCGCGGCACTGCAACGGGCGAATGTCCCGGTGCACATCGTCAGCGGCGGCCTGCGCGACGCGATACTCCCCTTCGCCGCCGAAGCGGGAATCGCATCGAATTGCGTTCACGCTGTCGATATCGCGTTTCGTGATGACGGCAGCTATTTCGATTTCGACCAGAAATCTCCATTAACGCGGCCGGACGGCAAAGCCGTCATCTGTGGCGCGCTCAGGCCACGTTATAAGGCGCTCGCCTTGGTCGGCGACGGTGTGACCGACGTGGCGGCGCGCGATGCTGGTGCCTACGTCATCGGCTTTGGTGGCGTGTGCGCGCGCGAAGCCGTGCGATCCGGAGCGGACGTCTTCATCGAGTCGGCCGATTTGAGGTCTGTTTTCGACATCCTGGTGGCGGGCGGGGAAGCCACCGCACTTTCGTCGCGTGTTCGATAGTCCATTTGCAGTTTCAGGCGGCCGTGGGCTGCGCGAGGTGACGTAATGACCGAAACCATCAAACCTAGCCTTCGCCCAACGAATCCAAGCTTCTCGTCGGGCCCGTGCGCTAAACGGCCGGGATGGTCCTCAGCGATCCTCGAAGATGCCTTTGTCGGCCGTTCGCACCGTGCCAAAGAGGGCAAGCGGCTTCTGAAACTCGCGATTGACGAGACGCGGGCGCTGCTCGGACTGCCGGACGATTTCCGGCTCGCGATCGTGCCGGGGTCGGATACCGGCGCGTTCGAAATGGCGCTCTGGTCGATGCTGGGCGCGCGCGGCGTCGATATCCTCGCCTGGGAAAGCTTCGGCAAAGGTTGGGTGACAGACGTTGTCCAGCAACTGCGTCTGGAAGACGTGCGGGTGCTGGAATCGGGTTACGGCGCCTTGCCCGATCTTTCCAAGGTCGACTTCAAGCGCGACGTGATCTTCACCTGGAATGGCACGACATCGGGCGTGCGCGTTCCAAATTCGGACTGGATCGCCGCCGACCGCGAGGGACTTACCTTCATCGACGCCACATCCGCGATATTCGCCCAGCCAATCGATTGGGCAAAAGCCGATGTCGTCACCTATTCCTGGCAGAAGGTTCTGGGAGGGGAAGCGGCCCACGGCGTCATCATTCTCAGCCCGCGTGCGGTGGCGCGACTTGAAAGTCATACGCCGGCCTGGCCGCTGCCAAAGCTTTTTCGACTGATGAAGAAGGGCAAGCTCGACGAAGCGGTTTTCAAGGGCGAGACGATCAATACGCCGTCGATGCTGTGCGTTGCTGATTATCTCGATGCGCTGGCGTGGGCGAAGAACGTCGGCGGTCTCAGCGGCTTGATGGCGCGTGCCAACGCCAATGCCAATGTCATTCACACTTGGATCGAGCGCACGCCGTGGGTCGAAAATCTGGCTTTTGATCCGGCGACGCGGTCCAATACGTCGATTTGCCTGCGCATTACCGATCCCGTCGTCGCGCACGCATCGCTCGAAGCGCAAGCGAGCTTCGTCAAGGAAATCGTTGCGCTGCTTGAGAAGGAAAAGGTCGCCTACGACATTGCCTATTACCGCGACGCGCCGCCGGGCCTGCGGATCTGGGCCGGTGCGACCGTCGAGACGGCCGATCTCGAAATTCTGCTACCGTGGCTGGAATGGGCCTTCGCCAATGCGCTCGTTCGTCACGAGGCAAGTGGCCAATAGAACGATGCCGTGACGGCGTTGGGGATGTACTTCGGCCATTGCGGCAGGGGGTAGCGATCTTGCAGTGTCGCCGGCAAGCTCATACCGTTCGGACCGGAGACTTTTCGAAATGTCATCCTCTTCGTCGTTTGTTGTCAGCCGGCGCGCCGTCGTGGGCTTCGGCGCCGCGGCTCTTACGGCGCCTGTGCTGCCCGGTGTCGTGACGCCCGCGCTGGCGCGTGCGCCACTTGCCGGTACGCAACCGCCTGCCTTCTATCGGCAGAAATTTGGTACGTCGGAACTGACCGTGGTGTCCGACGGCACCCTGCCGGTGGGCGAAGCGTCCAAGGTTTTCGTCGGAAGCGAGGCCGCCGGCGTCGACGATCTCATCAAGGCGAACTTCCTGTCGCCCGAGAACGTGCGCCTACAACAGAATCTTCTCATCCTCAACACCGGCGACAAACTCGTGCTGTTTGATTCGGGCATGGGGACGAGCAAATTGTTCGGGCCGACCACGGGACAGCTTCTCACCAACCTCAAGGCGGCCGGGTTCGAACCGAAGGATTTCGATGCCGTCGTTTGTTCGCATGCCCACGTCGATCACATCGGCGGTCTTGTGGCGGCGGATGGCTCGGCGATCTTTCCCAATGCTCAGATCTACATCGATCAGTCGGACTTCGAGTTCTGGACGGACGAGGCAAAGCTTGAAGGTGCGGGCAAGCCGTTCGTCGAGGTCTCGCGCGCGCAATTGCTTCCGTTGCGCGACCGGTTGGTTTTCTTCAAGGACGGGCAGGAGGTTCTGCCTGGCGTCCAGGCCATGGCTGCACCTGGCCATACGGTCGGCCACACCTGTTTCATCGTGACGTCGGGGAATCAGGGTCTGTGCGTCCTTGCCGACATCGCGCACCACCACATCGCGCTCATCGAAAAGCCGCGCATCGAGTTCGCCTACGACACCGATGCCAAGCAGGCGGTGGCGTCGCGGCTGCGCGTGCTCGACATGCTGGCAGCCAATCGCATGCCGGCCATCGCCTACCACTTCCCATGGCCGGGCATCGGCCATTTCGCTAAGGCCGGTGACGGCTTCCGCTACATTCCGACGGCGGTTGAGTTTAACTGAGCGTGATGGTCGCACGCCGCAGCGCTTGCTACGCTGCGCGCGGCGGTCCATATCTCCAGGCACGCAGCACGGCACCGGACCCATGGCGATACTGATCGATAGCCGCGGCGACAAAGAGCATCGCGGACTGCGCCACCCTGAAAAGGCGGGGCGTCCGGATACGCCGCTCGTTCCCAAGCCAGCCTGGATTCGCGTGAAGGCCGGCGGCTCGCCGCAGTATGCCGAGACGCTCAACGTGGTGCGCGAACACGGCCTCAACACCGTCTGCCAGGAAGCGGCGTGCCCGAACATCGGCGAGTGCTGGAGCAAGCGGCACGCGACCATGATGATCATGGGAGACACCTGCACGCGCGCTTGTTCGTTCTGCAATGTCAGGACCGGCAAGCCCGGTCCGCTCGACGGCGGCGAACCTGAGCGCGTTGCGCAGGCGGTCGCGAAGCTTGCGCTCGATCATGTGGTCATCACATCGGTTGATCGTGACGATCTCGACGACGGCGGTGCGGAACATTTCGCGCGCGTGATCGCGGCGGTTCGCTCGGCGGCGCCCAATACGACCATCGAGGTTTTGACGCCCGATTTCCTACGCAAGCCGGGCGCGCTCGAGGTTGTCGTCGCCGCCCGCCCTGACGTCTTCAACCATAACCTGGAGACGGTTCCCGGCCTCTATCCGGCGATACGTCCCGGCGCACGCTACTTTCACTCGCTGCGGCTGCTGCAGCAGGTGAAGGAGATCGACGGCACCATGTTCACAAAATCGGGCATCATGGTCGGGCTGGGCGAGACGCGCGAACAGGTGCTGCAAGTCATGGACGACATGCGTTCGGCCGACATCGACTTCATCACCATCGGTCAATACATGCAGCCGACGCGCAAGCACGCCGCGCTCGACCGCTACGTGACGCCTCAAGAGTTCGCGGCCTATGAGCAGGCCGCGCGCGGCAAGGGCTTTCTGCAAGTTGCCGCCAGCCCGCTGACGCGCTCGTCCTATCACGCGGGCGATGATTTCGCGCGCCTGCGTGAAGCCCGTAGGGTACTGCAGGCGCGCGAAATGTCGTCAATCAGGTAGTCCGAAGGCGACCACGGCCCCGCCTTGCCGGAAGCCCCAGATCTGGCTGCCGCCGGCCGCCACCGCCAGGTATTGCTTGCCGTCGAGTTCGTAAGCGATGGGCGGCGCGTTGACGCCGGCGCCGCAGTTGAACTGCCAGAGCCGTTCACCTGTTTCCGCATCGAAGGCGGAGAATTCGCCCGTGCCTTCGCCGGTGAGAACCAGCCCGCCAGCCGTTGCGAGCACGCCGCCGATGAGCGGCTTTTCGGTTTTCTGCTGCCAGACGATCTTGCCGGAATTGTTGAGGTCGAGTGCTGACAGAATGCCCCAATGCGGTTCCTTCAGCGGCTCCAGTGCGTAGTAAACCACTTCGGGCTTGTCGGCAGTCGCGGGGATGGTCTTACGGCGATATACGAACGGCATGTGTGAGGCGGCGATGTACACCCGTCCCGTCGCTGCGTCGAACGATGTCGGCGACCAATTGGCGCCGCCCGCCGCGCCTGGCGTGATGCGCGTGCCTTCAACGCTCGGCGCGGCGAACATATTCTCCTGCGGGACGAAGGGCTCCGACTTGTAGAGCAGCTTGCCGTCGCGGCGGTCGTGAACGAAGTACCAGCCGATCTTGCCCGCTTCTCCGACGGCCGGGATGGTCTTGCCGTCGATCGTCAGGTCGAACAGAGTCGGCGGGCTTGCAACGTCGTAGCCCCACATATCGTGCGGCACCTGCTGGTAGTGCCAGACGAGCTTGCCGGTCGCGGCCTCGAGCGCGACGAGGGACACCGTGTAGAGATTGTCGCCGGGGCGGCTGTCGCCGGCCGACTGCGGTGAGGGATTGCCAACACCGAAATAGATGAGACCGCGTTCAACATCGAGCGCGGGCGAGTGCCAGACCGAGCCGCCGCCGTAGCGCCAGGCGTCGGGGTGCTTTGGCGCTTCGGCTTTTTCGGCGGCAATGTCGCGATCCAGTTTCGCGCCATAGCCGGTCTCGGAGACAAAATCGCCTTCCCATCCCGGCTGCGTGGTGTCGAACTGCCAGACCTGTTTGCCGGTTTCGGCGTCGTAAGCGGCAATGAAGCCTGGGCGGCCGTAGCGGCCGGCGAAGCCGATGACGGCGCCAAGCGGCATGCCTGGACGGTCGGCGTCGAGATGCAAACCGTAGCCGACGCCGGTAATACCGATGATGACCTTTCCGTCGTGTACAAGCGGCGCGATCGAGGCGCCGGCACCGGTGGAACCGGTGCGTTCGGACTTCGCCAGCTTGTCGCTGGGGTCGATCTGTTGTGTCTGCTCGGTCGGGCCGCCGCCGGCTTCCGCCAGCGCGATGTCCCAAACTTTCTCCCCGGTCTTCTGGTCGAGCGCTACGAGGTGAGCATCGACGGTACCGACGAAGACCTTGCCGTAACCGAGAGACACACCACGGTTTGCCGGTCCGCAGCAGAGCTTCTCGGTCGAGCGCTTGTGCTCGTAGCGCCAGAGTTCGCGTCCGGTGCTGGCGTCGAGGGCAACGACGTGGGAGAGCGGCAACGACAGGTACATAACGCCGTCGGCGACAAGCGGCGTGGTTGAGAACGTTGCGGCCGTTCCGGTCT
This sequence comes from uncultured Hyphomicrobium sp., assembly GCA_902825785.1. Lineage (GTDB taxonomy): Bacteria > Pseudomonadota > Alphaproteobacteria > Rhizobiales > Hyphomicrobiaceae > Hyphomicrobium_B. Next base: position 10,570 of record CADECN010000090.1, read on the forward strand.
GATAGATCCATTTCGGGACGAGCTTTTTGACGTTCGTCTTGTCGATGGATTTGAGCGGAGAAAAGCGCTGGTTGGTGTAGTCGCGGCCGTGGATCAGCCAGTTCGCGGTCTCGGTATTCGCCGCATTGAGGCGAGCATCATCGATATCGCCAGCGCGTACCGGTGTCGCGATGGTGATAAGTGCAAGCAGGATCGCTTGTGAGCGCCGCATTCGCATTTCAGTTCTCTCCCTAGCCGTTGCCGGCGACTTATTGGCAGGTCTTTGCCGCCTTGCCGATCACTCGATTACTTAGATAACGCCGATGTTACTCGGATCTGCTTGTGACGGCCGAACAATTAGGGAACCAGCTACCTGCTCGTTGCTCGGTCGAATTGTGGGCCGTGCGAGCTGCCCAGAGCATAGCAAGTGTATCGGTGCCGCCCATTGGAAGAAGGCAGTATCGGGTATCGGGAGTAGTTCCCAGCCTTGCCAACAGACGAAGCTGCGCGGTCGCCTGTTGGCGATGTCGGGATCGATGGATCTCGCGCATTCGGCGTCTCAGGTGTCGTCAGAATCGGCTTTCTTCAAAGTCGCACCGGCTTCCTTGAATTTCATCAGATGCGCGTCGTCGGCGGCGCCTTTGATTTGCGCGACGACACCGAAGCTCAGCGCTTCGTCCTGGGCGTAGCGCTTGCCGAGCTGGTAGGCGATCTCGGCGCGTGCCGTCTCGACGCCGAGGTAGAACGCGTGAGCGACGTCGTCTGCGAGTTTCAAGTGGGCGAAGAGCTTGAAGGGATCGTCTGACACGTGGTGCCCATCGCGATTGTAGATGTGTATGCCGTCATTCGACACTTCGATGCGATAGTTCTTGTCGCGGATCTGCTTGGCCAGCGTTGCGATTTCGTCGGGCGTTGACGAGAAGCCCTGCCGGGTGCGCAACGCCATCAGGCCTTCGCCGAAGCCCTGTGGCAGAGAATTCTCCTGTTTGGCTGCGAAATACTCGCGCCGCGCGCGGTCGAACTCGCGAATGGCCGTGCGGCAATGGTGGCTGACCTGCACGGCGAGGACGGCTGTGATGTTCATTTCCGAACACAGGC
>CADECN010000091.1 GCA_902825785.1 uncultured Hyphomicrobium sp.
ACGATCATTATCGACCGCAATCCTGCACCCGTCGCCGCGGTCATCAAATTCGGCGAAGGCTGGCGACGCGGCGGAAACATCGGAGATCGAATTTTCGCAACGCGCCTGAGGATCGACAGCTTCTCAATCGTCCGAGCCGTACTCGAAACTGACGATGGCCAACTTCTGATGGCCCAGAAATTTGTCGCCGGAGCCGGAGGCTGCTCTGCGCTCCCGTCGAAAGATCCCGATGCCGTACTTGCGGAGATGGGACGCAGCAAGCTCACCGCGACCGCCCACACGTCCCGCGACCCCGAATGGCGCGAAGGTGTTGTGATGATCCGCTATCCGAATTTCACCGGGATGCAGCTCAATCCCGCAACCGGCCAATTCACGCCGGCGCGCTACCTGAGCGATATTGTAGTCGGAGATGGACAGCTCACGCTGTTCGAAGTTGAGGGCAGCATCTCCCTCTCGGAAGATCCTAACTTCCGCTTCACCTACTCCGGGACGACCAACCATCTCGAGATGCGAGCCGAGGACTCCGACGGCCTGAAAATGAGTGGTGCCACCGCTGACGCGCCTTCATGAACCGACCGTGGTTCCGGCTAACGTCAGGGCTATGCGCATTCGCTGTTGCAACTGCGGCATCTGCGAGTCACGCCGGCGAAGCGCCACCGCTCAAATGCAATGAAGACGCGATATTGGTTTTCGATGCGTCCGGCTCGATGTCCGGCAATGAAAAGCTTGGAATCGGAAGCGTCGTAACACGCATTGACAAGGTGCGCGCCGCACTCGCGCGCACCCTTCCCACTGTCACGCCATTCCGCCGTCTGGGGCTCATGACCTACGGCCCCGGACCCTACAACCGGTGTGACAACATCGTTCTGAAACTCCGCCCAACGCGCGACGCCGGTCCGCTCATCACGGCTGAGGTCAACGCGCTGGTCCCAGCCGGCCGCACACCCTTGACCAGTGCCGTCGCACAAGCGGCCGAAGTCCTAGATTACCGAAACAAGCCCGCGCTGGTGGTTCTGCTGACCGACGGAGAAGAGACTTGCGGCGGCGACCCATGCGAACTCGGCAAGAATTTAAAGGCGGTATCCGAAAACCTGGTCGTGCATGTCATTGGCTATCGCATGCGCGATTTCAGCTGGACCGGCGGTCGCGGATTGATGGAAGTTCGCTGTCTTGCCGAGAAAACCGGAGGACAATCCTTCTCCACAGAGTCGCCAGAGGACTTGTTGGCGGCTTTGCTCAAATCCCTTGGCTGCCCAGAAATCACCGAACGCTTCCCTGAGCGTAAATCAAAATCCGCTCCTGTCCGGCACGCCGCGCACACGTCGAGGTCGAGTTGGGTGGAACGCTAGTCCTCAAGCGCAATGCGTACAATGCGGTCAGCAAGATCCTCAATATCTTCCACGCCGTCCATATTCGTAAGCAGCGTCACGGACGTCCAAGTCTCACGACCGTCGTCTCGGCAAATAGCATTGAAAGCTGTGTAGCCGGGAACCGAACCAGAATGGCTATAAAACTTCCATCCATCCTTGTCGGTCACGTACCAGCCCATGCCGTAGTAGTCGGTCGGCGTCACACGCGCACTTTCTGAGAACATTGCCGACAACTCGGGCTCATTGATGATCCGTCCTGAAACCAGCGCGCCGTTCCAGCGCACTATATCGCGAACGGTACTTACGACGTCGCCACTGCCACGCAGCCAGTCGGGCGCATCAAATGCGGGCTTCCTTCGGAAATGGGGAACCGCGACAATAGAGGTGTTGCGCCGATCGCTGACGAGCGTCGTTTCATCCATGCCCGCCGGCTCGAGCACTAGCCGGCGAAGCGCATCCGGATAGCCCAGAATACTGCTAGTCATCGGCAAGCGAACCGCATCGATGACGGCGGCCAGAATGAAATAGCTCGTGTTGCTGTATTCAAAGGACGAAGGCCAGCCTTCGGGCCTCAGCTTTTTTACCGCTCCCAAAAGCTGCGGCGCGCTGATCGCGCCCCATGGGTCAAGCTCGGGCGGCGGTTGACGTGTGTAATTTGGCAAGTTGGAAGTCATGGTCAGCAGCGAGCGCAGCGTTATCGGCGCTTGCTCAGGCTGCGTCCAGTTGTCCACGCCCTCAAGGATGTCGGACACCTTGGTATCGAGTGCTATTGGTTCGCCCGACAACGGCGCGACCGCCCCAAGCTCGATAAGCCTGAGCACCGCCGCGGCAGTGAGCTGCTTGGTGAGTGAGCCGACGCGATAACGGGTATGCGCGCCCGCGGGAAAGCCTGGCGCCGCCTCCCCAAAACCTTCCGCCATGACGACGTGGCCACTGACACCGATCGCAATGCTCAGTGCCGGCGGTCGCACCTTATGAGGCGACGACGCCGGATCGAGGAAACTGGACAACACCGCGCGGACTCGGGCGGCGTGATTGTCAGACCAAGCCACGGCGCTCGACGATCCATGACAAATGCCGAGGCATCCACCGCTAAGCAGTGCAAAAGCGAAACCCATTTGTCGACGCCTGCGTTGCATTGGGCCAAGACCTTGCCGCAGTGCCTTCCCACTAAGGATAGGAAAAGGCTCGAGCCACCGCTGTCAATGGTTGAGACGCTTTCACCAAGCGAACGCGGGCGAAGTCGTGGTTACTGCACAGCCACAGGCGTGCCGTCAGGTGCCATTGCGTGGCCCGGCTCTAGCTTTCCGCAGTCTGCGGATACATAGGTGCCCTCTTGAATGATGGTGCGCTTGACGACCACGGTTTGCGCGTCGTTCGGCTTCGAGTCAGTCGTCGTGCTTTCGATGTTGACCTTAAACGAGGACGTGAAGTCTCCGGACATCACCGTGTGGCTTGTGACCTCGCGTCCAGTGAACTTGCACTTGGCATCGACTACAGTGCCACCGTCACGCTCTTCGATTACGTAGCGCTCGCAGTTATTGCGATGCTCGTTCATGCTGGCGGCGACGGTATTGTTTTCCATTTGCGTGTCGATACACAGCGACAACGAACTCTCTCGGGGTCCGTTCCCCTCGTTCATTGTGGTCTTAAGTTCCCAAAGCCCGGCAGCTCTCTTGGGCAAAGTCGGTTCATCAGCAAAAGCTGGAACGATTGCCAAGTATGCTGCAGTCGCAAAGACGATCCGAGATAGTTTGCAAGAAGATCTCATCATCATTCACCATTCCTCATTCACGATCGACCACGACAAATGATAACGCGGTCGTACACACTATCGGTCGAGACACGCCAGACGCGGCGTCCCCCTTACCGAATATCGGGAAAAATTCCATTTTGCACGGGTCGCGCCGGCAGTGTGCCGGCGCTCATCCGTAGCGACCTACTTGCCAGCCTTCTCCGACAGCGACGCAAGGCCATCTTTGAAGATGCCCTCCATCACCGTCTTGGCTTCGCTGTCGGGCTTGTCTTTTGCCATAAAATTCGCGGACCAAACGAACAGCGTCGTTCCGGAGTCCTCGGCATTGGGTCGGGCCGAGAAGGAGGCCGTATAGTCCTTCACGGGCAGCGGACTTTCGATGATCGCATATGTGTAGCCCGTCGCGCTGGTACCGGTCAGCTTCTCCTTGATTTTACCGCCGTCTTTTAGCGTGAGCGTGCGGAACTTGGCGTCGCCCTCGCTCGACTCTTCGCAATTTGCAATCGCCGGATGCCAGTCCTTGATCGCGCAGAACGCACCAAATTTTGCCCACGCGTCGGCGTCCGAGCCCTTAACCTTCGTCGTTTCACGAACCGATAGTCCCGACGCGGCAATTGCTGCCGTCGAAGCAACAGCCACTGCTAATGCGGCGCTCCATCCAAAACGAACCATGGCACTTCTCCCTTTCAAAACCGTTTTATGGGCCGGCAACTTCCTGTGCTGCCTCGCCGGCCTTCAAGGCATCACAGCGACACCCCACGGCAACCTGCCGACAGGAACCGATTTGATCGGCTTTTGAGTTGCGACATCTATGATCGTCATGTCGTTGGTCAGACCGTTGGCTACATATAGCTTCGACCCGTCAGGGTGGATGGCGAGATGCCACGGCCGTTGACCAAGAATAATGTAGCGCGCGACCTTGTAGGTCGCCGTATCGACAACAGCGACGCGATTGGCGTGGCTGAGCGCCACGAACGCCAGCTTGCCGTCGAGCGAAAACTGCACACCGATCGGCTGAATAAGATCCGGATCGACGCCCGGAATATCGAAGCCGAACTTCTTGTCGATCTTGAAGGTGTTCGGATTGATGACCGAAACAGTCCCGCCGATTTCGGACGTGACCCACACGTGCTTGCCATCGCGCGTCCATTCCGCCACTCGCGGACGCGTGTCGACAAGCACGTTTGCAATGACCTTATGCGCCGTATTGTCTATGAAATGCGCCATGCTGGTCGCCTCCGACGTGGCAACCGTAATCTTGTTGTCGGGGCTGACCCCCATTCCCTCAGGTTCGATGCCGACATCCAGCTGAGCGAGCGTCTTCCCGTCCGAGAAGCGCACGATCGAGACCATCGCATCATCCTCGTTGGCCACGTAGATCACCGCGCCGTCCTTCGAAATATCCAACAGCTCGGGATCAGGGCCGGAAGGCAGGCTTCGCACGACCTCCAGCTTCTCCGTGTCGATGACATCGAGACGGTTATCGTCGCCGATGCACACGATGAGAAACTTGTGGTCCGGTGTCAGGCGAATGCCGCGTGGGCGCTGACCCGTTGCAATGGTTTTCTTGACTTCCAGCGTGTCGCCATCCAGCACCGTGACCGTGTTGTCTTTTTCGTTGCTGACAAACACCGTCGTCGCCCACGCCGTCGATGACGCAACCGCCAGCCAGGCAACGGTCGCTGCCAGAGTTGTTCTCAATGCCATGTTTCCTCGTTTCTCGCGGTGGAGCTTTCTCGCTCAGTTGCCGACCGAGGATACCGGCGGTGATCCGGGATTTCCTGACCCTGGCGTCAGGAACTTGAGTGTGCCAACGGCGACTTCATTCCTTGCCCGTTCGGCAATCTGCAAGGCTGTCAAACCTTCACCCGACTTGAGGGTCGGATCGGCGCCGGCGTTTGCAAGCAGACCTATCAAAGGCGCGTTGTTGTGACCGGCGGCCACCATGAGCGCCGTAACGCCATCTTTCGATTTACGGTCAGTTTTCGCGCCTTTTTTTATGAGAAGTTCGGCCAGCTCTGTTGGCGGCGGCCCTTGCGTAATGTGTCCGCTGCGGCTTTGCGCCGGCAATTGCGTCGCCACGACCATCAGCGGAGTGACGCCTTCCCGACCTGACTCACTGTCAACATTGGCACCAAGTTCAATCAAAGCCTTTGCAGCAAAGAATTTGCCGTCGCCAATGGCCCAGGAAAGCGGCTTGATGCCCTGTGTGGTCGGCAACTCCAAGTCGGCGCCGTGTTTTGCCAACATTTCAATCGTCGGCACGTGGTTGCGATTGATCGCGTGCAGCAGGGGAGTGAAGCCGTCGCTGTCTCGCGCGTTTACCTCACCACCCTTCGAGGCAAGCAGTTCGACAATCGGCGCCAGTCGGTTACGTGCCGCGTGATGAAGCGCCGCGTAGCCCTGGTTGTCGCGACTGTTGACGTCCGCGCCCTTGCTCAGGACAAAAAGGACGCGCTCCGCTGAATTGGCGATAACCGCGTTGGAAAGTTCCTCTTGCGGATCGCTTCCCCCATCAAGCCAGGCTTGCATCCGATCGACCGTGACGACCTGATCTGGCGTGGCCTGATCCGTCAACGGGCGAGGCTCCGCTTGCTTTGTGTAGCGGTCCTGCGAGACATTTCGCAATCGGCTGTAGATTCCGCCGTTTGACGGGATATCGCCCTCGACCGTGCACTTGCTGCACTTCACCAAAGGAATGCCGTACTGCACCAGAACAGCCTCGATCTCCTTGGCCTTGCGAGAGAGCGACCAGTCCAGCATGTACTTGAGCAGCACATTATTCGGCCGCATGCCGATCGCCAGATCGAATTCCAGCGGCACTTGATTGTCCATGCCGTTGACGGGCTGCACCGTCAGCGGTTCGCCCCTGATGGTTTTGAGCCAACCGGCGAACGGCCCCCACACGGCGGCGACATCAAGCTCACCGTCGAGCACCTGCTGCACCTGATGCCATGGCTGATGCTCTGGCACCAGATCAGCGTCGTAGGTGATGGAATGAATATAGAGATTGCTGACCCCATGCCTTACGAACGCTTCGCGAATACCTGAATGCTGAAATACGCCAACCCTCAGTTTCTTGAGGCTGGGATCATCGAAACCTGTGAAGGTGAACCCACGGTCGTTTCGATACGCGAGGACATACGTCGTGCGATAGATTGGATCGGTGGTGAGAAGCGACTGTAGCGCCACCGGCATATCGAGCAGTAGATCGCATTCGTCGTTTTGAAACGTCTCTCGTGTTAGGCCGCGCTCGTGATAGGGGCGCCAAAAGTAGTGAACTTGAGCGCCAAGGTCCTCGGCGAGGATCTCGATGATCTTGTTCTGGTAGCCTTCACGCTTGTTGTTCGAAAGCGGCATGTTGCCGGGGTCGGCGCAGACGCGCAGGGTCGGCGTCTTCCGGTTTCGTGCTTGCGCTTTTGCAGCCGCATGTTCGGCCGGCGTAAGGTCGTCGAAAACTTTGTCCTTGGTGTAAGATCTTAGATCGTTACCGCTTGCCGGGCCGATCAGCAGCAACGCAATCGTCGCCATCGCGGCGCATGACTTGTGGTACATTAACGACACCCTTCACCGGCAGCCTGGCTAGGTGGATCGAAACGCATTTCGCCCGGCATCGACGATGCCGGGCGAACGGCGCGAGACCTTTGTCAATCGCCTAGACGGAACGTGTAAAGCATTCCGGCCTGCGGAATCTTATCGAGCCCGGTTGCCTTCGCCATGGCGGTCGCGCCGATGGCACCGAACTTGTCTTCCATGTCGAGGCCAGCCGTCACCGGAATGCCGATCCAGCCGCCAAGACCAGCGAAGATCGACACATACTGCTTGCCTCCCACCTTGTAGGTGATCGGGTTGCCGATGATGCCCGAACCGAGCCGCTTGCTCCAGACGACCTTTCCGGAGTTGCGATCGACGGCGCGGAAATCACCGCCATTCGAACCGTAGAACATCAGCCCGCCGTCGGTGACGAGCGTGCCCGACCAGTTCGGATAGGGATCAGGAATTTCCCAGTCGGCCTTGCCGGTCACGACATCGAACTTCTTGACCTTGCCGGAGATGCCGGGTTTCTCAGGGAACATGTACACGTTGGCGAACACGTATACTGTGCCTTGCTGCGTGTGGCTCCGCTCCTGGGGTTCGTCCTCCATGCACCAATTGTTCGTCGGGCAGTAGAACTTGTTCGGCTCCTTCGGATCGACCGAGCACGGTTGCTGGTCCTTGCCACCCATTGCCGACGGACACGACGGCGTGTTGACGCCGACCGCGAACGGCGAGTGCTCCTTGACTTTGACCGGACGGCCCGTCTTCAGGTCGACTTTCTCGGCCCAGTCGACCGTCACGAACTTGTTGGCACGTAGGAGCGTGCCGTTCGTGCGATCGAGAACGTAGGCGAAGCCGTTGCGATCGAAGTGAACGAGCGCCTTGTGCTTCTTGCCATCCACATCGAGGTCATCGACGAGGATGTTCTCGTTGACGCCGTCGTAGTCCCACTGATCGAACGGTGTCATCTGGTACGCCCAGACAACTTCACCCGTGTCGACCTTGCGGGCGAAGATCGTCATCGACCACTTGTTGTCCCAGGTGCCGTCGTTGCACTTTTCGTGCGTAAGGTTTTCGCCGGTATAGCCGCAGCGATAGGACGGAGACCAATGGCCCGGATTGCCGGTTGACCAGTAGACGAGCTTTAGCTCGGGGTCGTAGGAACCCCACGCCCAGTATGCGCCGCCACCGATCATGTATTCGCCTTCCGGATGCTCGGCCTGGCCTTCACGTTTTGGGTACGTGATAATGCCAAGGTCCTTGCCCGCGGTCCCGTAGTGCGGATTGGCCTTGTTCGTCTCAGGCGTCATGCAGACGTCTTTGTCCGACCCGGTCGAGTGGCACTTCCAGACTTCCTTGCCGGTCTTGAGATCGTAAGCGGTCAGGCGTCCGCGCGCCGCGAACTCGTCGCCGCCAAACCCCGCGATCACCAGATTTTCTGCAATTAGCACCGGGCCGGTGATGGTCTCGCCCTTTTCCGGCCAAGCATGCTTGACGACCCACACTTCCTTGCCCGTGGTTGCATCGAGCGCGATCACGAAGCCATCGAGGGTGTGGTAGACGATTTTGCCGTCGACATAATTGACGCCACGGTGAACCGTATCGCAGCAGGCGCGCGGAACCGCTGATTCATCGCGGTCCGTCTTCTTGACGTAGTTCCAGACCTGGACCGGATGGTCGGGATCCGACAGATCAAGTGCCTGCACGATGTTGCACTTCGACATCTCTGGGCAGCCCGACGAGAAATACATCATCGGTTTGCCATTGTGCTCCACCACGACCGGCTGGCCTTCATGTCCGCGCAGCGCACCCGTTGATTGCGACCACGCGTACTGAAGCTTGGCAACGTTGCCGGTATTGATGTCCTTGAGTTCGCTATGCCGTTGGAGTTTGTTGTTCTGACCCGGCACGCCCCAATAGTTGAAGTCTTGCGAGCGCTTCTCGACTTCGTCGTTGGCAATTGCCGGGCTAGCAAGCCCGCCTACCAGCGCTAGCAGACTTCCAGCGATCAAACTGCGCCTGACACGCATTCTTTGGTCTCCTCTGGTTCAATTCCAGCCGGATCTGTCGCCCTGACAGGCGTTATTTGTCGTTGAGCCGGCCCAATTGCGCCTGACGCCCCGCGTGCGAGAGGGTTGAGAGGAAATGAACCGCCTCGTCGCCGCGAAGCATCGGCGCGTCAGGACGTTATTGCTCTAAAGTCGATGTCACGACGGGACTACAGCCCGACTTGATGGCCTGAGGTTCCCGCTCACGGACAGTTGAATCCGCTCAGGCTGATTTCGTCAGCCCTTTTGCAAAAGTTCCATGGAGATAACAGGAAATTTTCTTGAGGCATCGCAACAGCGAGCGCCGCAAACTTAAACAATGCGCAGCTGAACCGCGATGCGCACCATCTCCGAAGACGTGCGTGCGTTGAGCTTGGTACGGATCTCGGCGCAGTTCGAGGCCACGGTCTTGTAACAGACGTCGATCTCGTGAGCGATTTCCGACATGTTCTTGCCACGCGCGAGATGACGAAGGATTTGAATCTGCCGCTCCGTCAGGACCGGACCACGCCCAGACTGGTTCATCCGCATCAGCGCAATATCTTGCACGAGCTCCACCGGGAGCCAGCGCTTTCCGGCAGCTACCGTCGCAATAGCCTCCTTGAGGCTGGTCGGATCTCCGTTCTTGCTGACATAGCCAAGCGCCCCGGATTCCAGCACTTTTACGGCCAAAACAGGCGCATCGCTCATTGTGAAGACGACAATCTTGGTGTTGGGCTCGGCAGCCAAAAGTTCGCGCGCGAAATCGAGACCTGACCCATCCGGCAGACTGATATCGACGACAACGATATCCGGCTGTTCCGCTGCGTGAAGTTCGCGCGCCTTTGCGATTGTACCGGCATGCACCATGTCGACGTTCGGATCGTCGGCAAACAGTGCGCGACATCCCGAAACGACGATTGGATGGTCTTCGACAACAAGAACTTTCACTCTGCTGGTCTCCGGTCGGGTGCGCGCAACGCCCTTGAAATATTATTACATTGTGGATTTTACAAGCGCATCTTACGCGCAATGCTTGAACCCGCTCGATTTTCCCGGAGTGACCTGATGTCAATTCGCGCGCGCCTCATTATTGGCCTTGGGCTCCTGTTGCTCTCGACCATAGGTGCGATGGTTACCGCGATGCTGGTCGATGCTCGTGCACGCGTCAGCTCGGAAGTGGCTAGTAGCATCCGCACGACCGAGACGCTCATGCGCTCGGCCCTAGAACCGATTGAACGGGGAGAAGGCGACGCTTCGCAGCTCGCGCCTTTGGTTTCGGGACTGCAGCACCTCCGTCACGTTCAGATTTATCTCAAGAGCGCACGACCATTGTCGGAGGACGCGCCACCAATGTCCGACAGAGAGGCTTGGGCCGAGTATATCGCCGGCGTACCTGGGCCTACCGTTACCGTCCCGGTCGTAATCAAAGGCAAGCATGTGGATACCGTGGTTATCGTTCCGCAGAGCGCCGACGAGATGGAGGAGGTGCTGGAGACGATCGGGCGCTTGTCGGTCTACGCGCTCATTTTTGCAGCCGCGGCATTTCCATTAACCGGCCTCCTCATCAATCGCGCCCTTGAACCCGTTCACGCTCTCGGCACGGCCATGCATGCTATGGAATCTGGCAACTACGACATCGGCATTACCCAGCAGGGTCCGCCAGAAATCGCTCGGATTTGCTCGCAACTGAACAGGCTTGCCGCGGCGTTAAAAAAAACGCGGGCGGAAAACCAACGACTTTCGACAGCAATGGTGCGAATTCAGGACGAAGAACGCCGCGATATTGCGCGCGATCTTCACGACGAACTTGGCCCGTTCCTCTTCTCCATCCGCGCCACGGGCGCCGCCCTGATACGCAAATTCCAGAAGCCCGAATTCGACGTCTCGAAGGCCGTGGACCTGACGGAGAATATCCTGGAGCACGTCGACTCGCTGCAGGCGACGAACCGGCGCGTTCTTCAGCAGTTGAGCCCCGTCGGACTGTCGGAGCTTGGGTTGAAAGGCGTGCTGCGCGCCAACATCGATATGTGGAAGCGCCAGCCGCACAGCTGCGATGTTGAGATCGAGCTGGAGGGCGATCTCGACGCGCTCGACGAGACAATCTCGACGACGGTTTATCGCATCGTGCAGGAAGGCGTCACTAATGCCCTGCGTCACGCCAACCCGACGGTGGTCAGGGCCTCCGTAGTTGCCGAAGACGGAAGTGGCGATGGGCCCGGCGAAGTCAGGATCGAAATCCGCGATGATGGTCTGGGCCTGCCCGATGAAACTCAACCGGGGTACGGACTGAGAGGGATGCACGAGCGCGTCGGCGCGCTTGGTGGTGAACTCACCATCAGCCCTAGCGAAAATGACAACGGCGGCACGCTATTGCGGGCGCGAATTCCGCTCGCGGCGGCGTCGCTTGGGTCCGCGAAGGAATGCTAGGCACAGCGCGCTAGGACACAATTTCCGCGAACGTGAGCACTTTTCTGCAAGGATCGCGACGCGCTTTCCAACTAAGCGTTGCCTGTCCGCAACAAATTTTTCGATGCATTTATTGCCTGTTCGCGCGCTTGGGAAATTTTCCCATGACGCCCCAGGATTCTTTGGAATTTACCCGACCCGCCCGTTTCAAACATCGTCGCTCGTGAATTTATCACGCAGCCCACAGGGAATTTAGAGACGGCTGCTAAGGGCAAAAATCCATAAGTAACGGGGGAAGAAAATGCGGACTCGCGCTTTCAGCATTACGGGCTGTCTGCTCCTAACGACGTCAGCCATGGCGCAAGACGCGACACAGGGGACGTCGGATCTGCCCGATGTTGAGGTGATCCAGCAGCAACCGCAGCCCGCAGCCGCCGCGCCAAAACCAAAGCCCGCCGCCGCTAAGCCGAAGCCCAAACCCCAGACCGCGCAATCGTCACCCCCTCCGCTGTCTCCGCAAGAGGCGTTCGTTGACGGA
>CADECN010000092.1 GCA_902825785.1 uncultured Hyphomicrobium sp.
TTTCTGCGCGGATCTGATTCCGACCGAACAGATCGCGCAGCTCTTCCCCGCCAGCACCGTCATTTTCAATCTCGAACAGATCGACGGCTTCGGGCTTGACCGGACACCCGTCTACAAGTCGATGCTGCGTCGCCACGTCGTATGGGATTACAGTCCCCGCAACATCGCGCGCCTGAAATCGATCACGGGCAATCAAGCGATCCATCACGTCGGAATTGGATATTCCGCCGGCCTTTCGCGCATCACAATGCAGATGCAGCAGCCGGTCGACGTGCTCTTCTACGGCAGCCTGAACGAGCGACGCGCCGCTGTTCTCGACAAGCTGCGGGCGGCCCAGCTTCGGGTGAACCATCTCTTTGCCGTTTACGGCGCCGAGCGTGACGCCGCAATCGCCGACGCCAAGCTCGTGCTAAATATGCATTTCTACGAAGACAGCATCCACGAGATCGTACGCACCTCGTATCTGCTGGCAAATCGCAAGGCCGTCGTCACGGAATGCAACGCCGATACCGAGATCGATCCGGAGTATCGCGATGCCATGTGCGCAGCGCCCTACGGCGAGCTCGCTCAACGCTGCATCGAGCTGATCCAGAATCCGATCGCGCGCTTTGCGCTCCAGGATCGCGGCCTGGGAATCTTCAGCCGCCGGAGCCAAGCCCAGTTGCTTAAGTCGGCCATGGCGGAAACGGTCTTCGACCGCGCCTAGAGCCGGCTTAAAGCGCTGTGTGTAAACTGTTTTGTTGAGAAACTGGAGCGGGCGAAGGGATTCGAACCCTCGACCCCGACCTTGGCAAGGTCGTGCTCTACCCCTGAGCTACACCCGCATCCATATTGGGGGTCGACGCCCCGGGGGCGCCGCGAGACGAGCCTTATGACGCAACTGCTCGGGCAATGCAAGGGCCCGCTCGAAACCGAGTAACGGGCTGACGTGACGCCCGTTTTCTGAGCTAAAAGCCGGCCACCCTCGTCTGCCACTGCGACCGTTGAGAGCCGGATGTCCCTGACCCGTGAAGAATTGATGTCTCGGTTTGCGTCCCTGGCGATCGCAGTCACGACGGTTGAGCACGAGGCCGCATACACCGTTGCTGAAAGCAGCGCCATCGACATCCCGCTACCCGGAGCACATACCAAAAACCTCTTTCTGAAGGACGACAAAGGAACCCTTGTCCTCGTCATTGCGAAAAGCACGACCAAGACCGATCTCAAATACCTGTCGCGCCAGATCGGCGCCGGTCGCTTCTCATTTGGCAGCGCCGAGTTGCTGATGAGCGTTCTCGGCGTTACGCCTGGCTCCGTTACGGCATTTGCTGTGGTCAACGACGTCGAGCGCCGTGTTAGTGTCGTCTTTGACCGAGAGTTGATGTCGTATGACAGTGTGAATTGCCATCCACTGCAGAACACGGCGACGACCAACATTGCGCGCGACGATCTTTTGCGGTTCATTCGCGCAACCGGCCACGAGCCGAGAGTGATGGATCTGACCGCCACCTGAACTTAGGTGACGAGGAGACAGCCCCTAATGGAAATCGGCATCCGTAAGGCTTCCCCTGGGAGCGATCCGGCCGCCATCGTGAAGGACGCGACCACCGCGACCTTCCTTGCCGACGTTATCGAGGCGTCGCGCGACGTTCCCGTCATCGTCGATTTTTGGGCGCCCTGGTGCGGCCCCTGCAAGCAGTTGACGCCAACTATCGAGAAATTGGTTCGCGCTCAGGGCGGCAAGGTTCGGCTTGTGAAAGTCAACGTCGACGAGAATCAGGCCGTCGCCGCTCAACTGCGCGTTCAGTCGCTGCCGACCGTCTATGCCTTTCGCGATGGCCAGCCGATTGACGGTTTCGTCGGCGCTCAGCCCGAGAGCGTCGTCAAAACCTTCATTGAACGTCTCGTTAGCGCCGAAACCCAGTCGGATGTCGCCAGCGTCCTTGAGACGGGCAACGAATTGCTCGAAGCCGGCGATCTGCAGGGTGCAGCCGAAGTCTTCGCCGCAGTCTTGCATGAGGACCGCGAGAACGCAGAAGCCCTCGCGGGTCTGGCGCAGTGCTACCTCAAGAGCGGTGACATAGAGCGCGCACGTCAAACGCTGCAACTGGTCGCGCCCGACAAACGCGGCTCCGCCAATGTCCACAGTGCCGAAGCGGCAATCGCGCTTGCGGACAAAAGTAACGCCACTGGCGACGTCAGCGCTCTTATCCAGCGCATCGAGTCCAACCCCAAGGATCACGAGGCGCGCCTCAATCTGGCACTGGCGCTGGCTTCCCGCGGTCAGAAGAATGAAGCATTGGAGCATCTGCTCGAACTTGTTAGGCTTGACCGCAAGTGGAACGACGAAGCTGCTCGCAAACAGCTCGTTCAATTCTTTGACGCCTGGGGCGCAAAAGATCCTCTGGTTGCGGAAGGCCGCCGCAGGCTATCGTCGATCCTATTCAGTTGACCAAACCGAAGGGCGCAGGGAAAGGCAGTCGCGTGTCACTGACGCAAAGATATCATAAGCCCCAGGACCTGCCGCCACGCATCCCAGTCTTTCCACTCCGTGGCGCGATTTTGCTGCCGCGAGCTACCCTGCCTTTGAACGTCTTCGAGCCGCGCTACCTCGCGATGCTGGACGACGTGATGGCGGGCAATCGCGTCATCGGCATACTCCAGCCGGTTGTCGCGGCCGATAGCGATGATCAAGAAAGCCCCATCGACAAGTCGGCGCATTTGCGCGCCGTAGGCTGTGTCGGCCGCGTCACGTCTTATCAGGAGCTGGACGACGGTCGTCTCGTCATCACGCTGACCGGCGTGATGCGATTCGAATGTGTCGGCGAGGCCGAAACCGATACGCCCTACCGCATCATGAGCGTCAGCTACGACCGCTTCGCCAGTGATCTGTCGGAAGGGCTCGGCGAGGAAATGGTCGACAGGGAGAACTTGCTCCGCGTCCTGCGCGCCTATCTCGACGCCAACGGCCTCAAAACCGATTGGTCGAGCATTCAGCGTGCCTCGAATGAATTTCTCATCAACGCGCTGTCGGTTATGTGTCCCTATGGACCGGAGGAAAAGCAGGCGCTGCTCGAGGCGCGCGATCTCAAGTCCAGGGCCGAAGTGCTGGTCGCGCTGGCCGAGATCGAACTCGCCTCGAACGGCAGTAGCGGTACCACCCTTCAATAGCGCGCTTTGGAACTCGTCGTCGGAGAATGACGAAAATGACGGATCCACAGCCCAGTCAGGCGCTTGAGCCCAACCCCGGCCCCGACCCCAAACTGCTCGAATTTCTCGTCTGCCCACTTACGAAAACCAAGCTGACCTACGACGCTGCCGCGCAAGAACTGATTAGCCGCGCCGCCGGTCTCGCCTTTCCGATCCGCAATGGCGTGCCGCTGATGATCGAGGATGCCGCTCGCCGCCTGACCGACGACGATCTGAAGAAGTAACGGATCGCGCCGAATACGGCCGCGTCGCCGGCCTGCCGCCCATCTGCTGTGATGGTTACCAGCGCCGCGTTGTCGAAAGCAGGTAAGAGCCCCGCGTTCATTGAAGTTGCCCGGGGAATGGGCACCAAAGCGCGCGACGATCACGCTCCGATTAACCAACCCGCTTTAGAAACCGTAAAGCCCGTTGTGGTCACGTCGATAGGGTATTTTTCCTATCTGGGTACGACCTACTTTGCTGCGTGACGCGTCCGATATCCACCTGGAGAAAGCCGGCCGGAAACGTGGCGTCGCGCACATCGCCGACGCCGAGTCCCGATTGCGATTGGCCGCGCGCCTAGCACTGGTGAGCGTCGTGGCTGCGTTCGCATCCATCGCGCTTTCAAGCTTGCCCGCGACCCTCTCGCAATGGCTAGCGCTGGCGGCCGGCACGACTGCCGCCGTGGTGTCATTGCTCCTGCCGTCCGCCTTGAGGGTCACCGCGACGCAGTTGGGCGGTGCCTCGCTGTCGCTCGAGGCGATCACAGATGCGCGCTGGCAGCTAGAGGACAAAGCGCAGGTCTATCGCCATCTCCTCGATGCCCAGCAGGCCCTCATCGTGCGCCGTGATCGCAACGGTCGCATCATCTTTGCCAACAAAGCCTACTGCGCGACCTTCGGTATCGAATCGACCCATATCATCGAAAGTACATTTTCGCCCGAGGTGCTGGCGATCGAACCCGAGTCGGGCAACGGCGTCGCCGCCACGCAAACCTTTGAGCTGACGCGAACGCGCGATGGCGATCGCTGGATCGCCTGGGAACACGCGACCGACATCAACGTAACCGGTGAGCAGGAACGCCAATCCGTTGGCCGCGACGTGACCGACCTGCGCGAAGCGGAAGCCGAACTGACGGAAGCGCGCGATCAGGCCGAGGCCGCCAATCGCGCCAAATCGCGCTTTCTCGCCGCCATGAGCCACGAGATCCGCACGCCCATGAACGGCATCCTGGGCATGGCGAGCCTGTTGCGCGACACGCCGTTGTCGGAAGAGCAGCAGACTTACATGCGCGCCATCGAGGAGTCGGCGCAGGCCCTCGTCGTTCTGATCGACGAAATCCTCGATTTCTCGAAGATTGAGGCCGGCAAGCTCGTGCTCGCTTCCGAAGTCTTTTCAATTCACACATGTATTTCGCGCGCCATGGAGCTGCTCGGTCCGCAAGCGGCGGCCAAGGGTCTCAAATTCGGCTGCAGCATATCCTCCGACGTTCCCCCGCTCGTCCGCGGCGATGAAATGCGCGTGCGCCAAGTCGTGCTCAATTTGCTCTCGAACGCGGTCAAGTTCACCGAAGTAGGCGCCATCGAAGTCCGCGTCTTCACAGTGCACGGCCGCGGCCGCAAGAGTGGCGGCACGCACGTGGCGATCGAGGTGAAGGACACCGGCATCGGGTTTTCTCCTGACGTGATGCGCCGCATTTTCGAAGAGTTCGAGCAGGGTGAGCTGGATACGAAACGGCGTGAAGGCGGCACCGGCTTGGGGCTCGCGATTTCCCGCCGCCTCGCGCGAGCAATGGGCGGCGACATCTTGGCGGAAGGCGAAATCGGCATCGGCGCCAAGTTCACGGCCATCCTGAAACTTGCCAACGTCGCCGCGCCCTCCGAAGCGCTTCCGGAGGCCGAGCAGCCGCTTCCTGATGCAGCACCTGAGGGCGCCGCCGCCGGCCTCAGAGTGCTGATCGTCGAAGACAACGCGATCAACGCCCTGATCGCGCGCCGCGTAATCGAACGTTCTGCAGGCGCCGCGTTCGTCGCCACCGACGGTCTTGCGGCAGTCGAGGCCGTGGAGCGCACGTTCGAACCCGGTGCGCGGACCTTCGACCTCATCCTGATGGACATCTTCATGCCCGTGCTCGATGGCTTCGAGGCCACGAAAGCCATCAAAGCCATGCACGCATCCAAATCCGGGTCGCGCAAGGTGCCGCCGATCATCGCGCTTACCGCCAACGCATTTCCGGAGGACCGCCAGCGCTGCCTCGCCGCCGGGATGGACGACTATCTCGCGAAGCCGTTTGACGCAGCCCACTTAAGGGACGTGCTTGTCCGCTGGCGCCCGGTTGCCGCTGTTGGTGACGCAATCACGGCGGCTTGACCGTTTTCCAAGTAATCTCAAAAGTGTCACGGAATCGTGCTAGCCCGCGCTGAGGGCCGTTGCGATTCGCACTCAAGGCTTGGGGATGGGCACATGTGGAATGTGATCGGGCAACGCGGCCGCGGCGGGCGCCTGGCGAAACTTGCCGCACGTCGCCCCGATGGACTCTCGGCGCTCCAGGCGCTGCGTTCACCGGCGCACACCCTGACGAAATTTACGCGGCACGTCGAACCCAAGATCTTCGGCCGTGTCGGCAATCTGGAGGTGAGGCTGGCGCGCAGCCGGGCCGAAGTGAAGCTGGCGCAGCGCCTTCGCTTTCAGGTTTTCTACGAGGAGATGTCGGCGGTTCCGACAAGGCTCGCGCAATTCCGCCGTCGTGACGAGGACGCCTACGACGCGATTTGCGATCATCTGCTCGTCGTCGATCTCGACAAGTCGGTGCGCCGCCTGTCGCGGCCGGGCATCGAAATGCCGGCCGTAATCGGCACGTACCGCGTACTTCGACAGGAGATCGCCGAGCAAAGCCTGGGCTTCTACACCGCGAGCGAATACGACATCACGCCTCTCATCCGTGCGAAGTCGCCGCGCTATCGCTTCATGGAGCTTGGCCGCTCATGTGTTTTGGCGCCCTATCGCGGCAAGCGCTCGGTTGAACTCCTTTGGCACGGACTGTGGACCTACATCCGCGAGCACAAGATTGACGTCATGATCGGCTGCGCGAGCTTCGACGGCACCGACCCGGACGAGCACGCAATGGCGCTCAGCTTCCTACATCACAACACGCTTGCGCCGCCCGAGTGGCGCTGTTCCGCGCACAGCAAGCTCTATGTCCCAATGGATCGCGTCCCGAAAGACAAGATCGACGCCAAGGCGGCGCTGAAAGCTATTCCGCCGCTCATCAAGGGTTATCTGCGTCTTGGCGCCTATATCGGCGATGGCGCCGTCATCGATCATCAGTTCGGCACAACCGACGTTCTCGTCGTCCTGCCGGTCGAGAAGATCGACCCGCGCTATTTCGAGCACTACGGCGCGCCCGACGAAACCAAGAGCCGCATCGCCGTCGACGCTTGAAGTCAGTCGCTCGGCTATACCCGTCCGGCGCCGTAGGCGGCGAGCGCCGCCATGTTGACGATGTCGGCGTCGGTCGCGCCGAAGGTGCAGATCTGCACCGAGTGCGATAGTCCTACGATCAGCGGCCCGATGATCGTCGCGCCACCCAGAACCTTCAGCATCTTGGTCGAAATCGACGCCGCGTGAAACGCCGGCATGATGAGCACGTTCGCGGTGTCCGAAAGGCGGCAGAATGGATAGTGCTTCATCAGGTCAAGATTGAGTGCCACGTCGGCGGCCATGTCGCCGTCGTACTCGAAGTCCGCCTGCCGCTGGTCGAGAATTCGCACCGCCTCGCGCACCTGATCCGAACGCTCGCCGCGCGGATGCCCGAACGTCGAGTAAGCCAATAGCGCGACGCGCGGCTCGATGCCGAAGTTTCGGGCGGCGCGCGCCGCCTCGGTCGCGATGTTGGCCAACTGCTCGGCATTCGGCATGTCGTGAATGCTGGTATCGGCGATCAGCACGGCGCGCCCGCGGCTGAGAGCCAGCGACACGCCGATTACGTGTCGGCCGGGTTTTTCGTCGAGCACCCGATGAACGTCGGCGTAGACGTTGGTCCAGTTGCGCGTCACGCCCGACACCATGGCGTCCGCCAACCCGTGCGCGACCATCAGCGCACCGAACACATTGCGCTCGTTGGCGACAAGCCGCTCGCAGTCGCGCCGCAGATATCCGCGCCGCTGTAGCCTGGAATACAGAAAGTCACCGAATTCCGGCACATGCGGCGACGTGCTGGTGTCGATCAACTCAAAGCCGCTTCGCAGCGGGATGCCGAGTTCCCGGAACCGTTCGACCACGATGCGCTTGGTGCCGATCAGGATCGGCTGGCCGAAGCCCTGCTGCAGGAAGGTATGAGCGGCGCGAATGACGGCCGGATCTTCGCCTTCAGCGAACACCACGCGTTTAGGATCGTTACGGACCGCATCGAAAGTTGATTGCAGCCACCCGGCCACCGGATCGAGGCGCGCTTTAAGGCGCGCCACATAGCCGTCGAGATCGGCGATCGGTTCCTGCGCCACCCCCGAATCCATCGCAGCTTTGGCGACCGCCGCCGAGACATGCGGCAGCAATCTTGGATCGAACGGCGCGGGAATGATGTAGCCGGGTCCGAACGTCGGCCGCTCGCCGTGAAACGCGGCCGCAACCTGGTCCGGAACTTCGGCGCGTGCCAGTTCCGCAATAGCCTCGGCTGCTGCGATCTTCATCGCGTCGTTGATGGTCGACGCCTGCACGTCGAGCGCGCCTCTGAAGATGAAGGGAAAGCACAGCACGTTGTTGATCTGGTTTGGATAGTCCGAGCGCCCCGTGGCAATGACGGCGTCGCTGCGAACGGACTTGACTTCTTCTGGCCGTATTTCCGGTTCGGGGTTCGCCATTGCGAAGATGAGCGGCCGGTCCGCCATCCGCTCCACCATCTCTTTCGTCAGCACGCCGGCAGCCGAAAGGCCGAGGAAAATGTCGGCACCATCGATGATATCTTCAATCTTGCGCGCATCCGTCTTTTGCGCGTAGGGCGCCTTGTACTCGTCCATCAGCTTCTTGCGGCCCTCGTACACGACGCCTTCCACGTCCGCCACGTAGACGTTTTCGCGCTTGAGCCCGAGCTTCACCAGCAGGTTGAGGCATGCCAGCGCCGCCGCGCCCGCGCCCGCGCAAACCAGCTTTACCTCGCCGATCTCTTTCTCGACGACCTTGAGTCCGTTGATCACCCCGGCGGCGACCACGATTGCCGTTCCATGCTGATCGTCATGAAAGACGGGGATATCGAGAAGCTCTTTCAGCCGCGCTTCGATCACGAAGCAATCCGGCGACTTGATATCTTCAAGATTGATGCCGCCGAACGACGGTCCGAGATAGCGCACGGAGTTGATGAACGCTTCCGGGTCTTCGGCATCGACGCACAGGTCGATCGAGTCGATATCGGCAAAGCGCTTGAACAGCGCAGCCTTGCCCTCCATCACCGGCTTCGATGCCAGCGCGCCGAGATTTCCAAGGCCGAGGATCGCCGTTCCGTTCGACACGACGGCAACCAGATTGCCCTTGTTGGTATATGCGTAGGCGTCGCGCGGATTTTCCGCGATGGCCTGCACCGGAATGGCGACGCCCGGCGAATAGGCAAGCGACAAATCGCGCTGTGTCGCGAGCGGTTTCGTCGGCGTGATCTCGAGCTTGCCGGGCTTACCGCCTGCGTGAAATTGCAAGGCCTCTTGAGCCGTAACTCGGGCGGCCTGGAATTGAGTTGCCATGATTGCGAGAACCGTTAGTGGGACTTTGCGGCGCCATGCCGCCGTCGTGTCCTGTGGAAGGCGTGTGTAGGGCGCACGATAGGTTGCGGGACCCCGCGCAGCAACCTATGCATATCTGCAGCTTTCGTGGGGGGTTAATTGCCGCACGCTGCGCGGAGGCCAGCCCGGCACGCATGATCGGAAAGAGTGAACAACAACGGTCGGATGACAGCGTGGCGGACGATACCGCCGCGCCCGATGTTGTGCCGCGAGACGCCCGCGTTAATGGCGATGCCACGCCCTCGATGGCGCAATACCTGGAGATTAAGGCCGCGCACCCCGACTGCCTGCTCTGGTACCGGATGGGCGATTTTTACGAACTCTTTTTTGAAGACGCGGTCGCCGCATCGCAGGCACTGTCGATCGTCCTGACCAAGCGCGGCAAGCACCAGGGCGACGACATCCCAATGTGCGGCGTGCCGGTGCACCGCGCCGACGAGTACCTGCAACGTTTGATCCGGCAGGGCTTCCGCGTCGCCGTCTGCGAGCAGCTTGAAGACCCCGCCGAAGCCCGCAAGCGCGGCTCCAAAGCGGTTGTCAAACGTGCCGTTGTCCGCTTGGTCACGCCAGGCACGATCACCGAGGAAGCGTTGCTCGACGCCAAATCGCGCAACTTCCTCACGGCCCTATTCTGCGCAACACCCCTTGAGGCCGGCATCGCACATTCGCAGGCGCGCCTCGCTCTGGCCTCGGTCGATATTTCAACGGGCGAGTTCGAGCTTGCAGAGATTGCGGGCATGGATGTTGCGGGCGAGTTGATCCGCCTTGGCCCGCGCGAAGTCATCGCGGCCGACGCAATGCTTGGAGACGATGCTTTCCGCCGCTGGCTCAGCGTGACGGATGCGAAGGCGACTCCAGTCCCCGCCGTATTCTTCGACGCCGCGTCCGGTGCACGCAGCCTGAAAGAACAGCTTGGCGTGTCTGATCTGGCGGGCGTCGGCGAACTCACGCGCGCAGAACTTTCGGCTGCCGGCGCCCTATTGAAATACATTGACCTGACTCAGATCGGTAAGAAGCCGATCATCCGGCCCCCGCGCCGAGCCGGCAACGGCGGAGCGCTGATGATCGATGCCGCCACGCGATCGAGCCTTGAATTGGTGCGCACATCGTCCTCGGACAGTACGTCAACGCTCCTGAGTGCGATGGACAGAACGGTCACCGCTGCCGGTGCGCGCGAACTGCAGGCGCGCCTTTCAAGTCCGCTTACCGATGTCGTCGAGATCGAGTCACGGCTTGATTCCGTGGCGGCCTTGCTGGCCGAGCCACGCTTGCGTGGCGATCTGCGCCAGCGGCTGCGTTCCGCGCCGGACCTCGCTCGCGCCCTTCCCCGCTTGGCATTCGGACGCGGCGGCCCGCGCGATCTCGCCGCCGTCCGCGACGCACTTTCCACGGCTCTGACGTGCGCCAATGCCATTCGAAGTCACGCCGGCGCGCTCGGTCTGCCGCCCGAGATCGAGCAAATCGCGCAGCGGCTTTTGGCTATTCCGCACGATTTGCTCCAAGACTTGTCGCGCGCACTTGTCGACGACCCTCCGCACCTGCGCCGCGATGGTGGCTTCATCGGTGAAGGTTACAGCGAAGCGCTCGACCAAGCCCGCCGTTTGCGCGACGACAGCCGCAAGGTTATGGCCGAGCTGGAAGCGCGCTATGTCGCCGACACCGGCATTAAAACGCTGAAAGTGCGTCACAACAACATCCTGGGCTTCTACGTCGAGGTAACGCAACTCAACGCCAAGCCGCTGATGTCGCCGCCGCTTGACGAGACCTTCCGGCATCGCCAGACGATGGCCAACGCGGTACGTTTCACAACAACTGAGTTAGTCGAGATCGAGGGCCGCATTGCTTCGGCAAGCGACCGCGCGCTCAATCTTGAGCAGGAAATTTTCGGCGATCTCGTTTCGCGCATCATGGCGGCCGACGCCAGCCTTGCGGCTGCGGCCACCGCGCTCGCCGAACTCGACACGACCGCCGGCCTTGCGGAACTTGCCGCCGAGCAGGACTACACTCGACCTGCCATCGATGCCGGTCTTGCGTTCGATATCAGGGGCGGGCGCCACCCCGTCGTGCAGCAGGCGCAGGCGCGCGCCAAAGCTGGCGCCTTCATCGAAAACGATTGCGTGCTTGGTCGCGCGCAAGCTTCCGGTCCACCCGGCTTTGATGAGCTGCCGGATGCCCGTCTCTGGCTCGTCACCGGCCCCAATATGGCCGGCAAATCGACGTTCCTGCGCCAGAACGCGCTTATCGCGGTCATGGCGCAAATGGGCTCGTTCGTGCCGGCGCGCTTGGCGCATATCGGCATCGTGGACCGGCTTTTCTCGCGTGTCGGCGCATCCGACGATCTGGCGCGCGGCCGCTCAACTTTCATGGTCGAGATGGTCGAAACGGCGGCCATCCTCAATCAGGCGACGATGCGCTCCTTCGTCGTGCTCGACGAGATCGGCCGCGGCACCGC
>CADECN010000093.1 GCA_902825785.1 uncultured Hyphomicrobium sp.
TCCATGCCTGACCGACGCCGTCGGCCTCAGTTGTCGTCCAGCTTAAGCGCGTTGATGAACGCTTCCTGCGGGATTTCGACTTTGCCGAACTCGCGCATTTTCTTTTTGCCGGCCTTCTGCTTGTCGAGCAGTTTGCGCTTTCGCGTGATGTCGCCGCCGTAGCACTTTGCCAGAACGTCCTTGCGGAGCGCGCGGATGGTTTCGCGCGCGATCACTTTTGCGCCGATCGCCGCCTGGATCGGGATCTGGAACAGATGCGGCGGAATGAGTTCTTTCAATTTTTCGCACATCGACCGGCCGCGGCTTTCGGCGCGCGTGCGGTGCACGATGATCGAAAGCGCGTCGACGGGCTCGCTATTGACGAGGATCGACAGCTTTACGAGGTCGCCTTCCTCATAACCTTTGATGTGATAGTCGAACGAGGCGTAGCCGCGTGAAACGCTTTTCAGCCGATCGTAGAAATCGAACACGACCTCGTTGAGAGGCAGTTCATAGACCGCCATGGCGCGCGAGCCGACGTAGGTGAGCTGCTTCTGCCGACCACGACGGTCCTGGCACAGCTTCAAAACCGCGCCCAGGTGATCGTCGGGCACGAGGATTGTCGCTTCGATCCACGGTTCCTCGATGCGATCGATCTTGACCACGTCCGGCATGTCAGCCGGGTTGTGCATCTCGATCATCGAGCCGTCGTTCATATAGAGGTGGTAGATGACGCTCGGCGCGGTGGTGATGAGATCTAGGTTGAACTCGCGCTCAAGCCGCTCAGTGATGATTTCCAGGTGCAGCAAGCCGAGGAAGCCGCAGCGGAAGCCAAATCCAAGCGCGGCCGAGCTTTCGGTCTCGAAGGAAAAGCTGGCATCGTTGAGGCGGAGCTTGGCCATCGCATCGCGCAGATCCTCGAAGTCGGCGGCGTCAACCGGAAAGAGGCCGCAGAACACGACCGGCTGCGCCGGTTTGAAGCCGGGCAGCGGTTCGGCAGTCGGGTTCTTTTCGTCGGTGACGGTGTCGCCGACGCGCGTATCGGCTACTTCCTTGATGGCAGCGGTGAAAAATCCGACTTCGCCAGGTCCAAGGCCCTCCAGCATTTCCTGCTTGGGTCGAAAGATGCCGACGCGCTCGATCTGGTAGCTGGCGCCGGTCGACATAAGCTTGACGCGCTGGCCTTTCTTCAGGCTGCCGTCGATAATGCGCACGAGAACGATCACGCCGAGGTAGGCGTCATACCAGCTGTCGATCAGCATGGCCTTCAAGGGTTTTCCGACGTCTCCCTTAGGGGGCGGCAGCTTGTCGACGATGGCCTCCAGGACGGCTTCGACGTTGAGGCCGGTCTTGGCCGATACGCCGATGGCGTCGGATGCATCGAGACCTATTACGTCCTCGATCTGCTCCTTCACGCGGTCGGCGTCGGCCGCCGGCAGGTCGACTTTGTTCAGGACCGGCAGGATTTCGAGATTGTTGTCGAGTGCTTGATAAACGTTGGCGAGCGTCTGGGCTTCAACACCCTGGCTCGCGTCAACCACCAGGATGGCGCCTTCGCAGGCCGCAAGCGAACGTGACACCTCATAGGCGAAGTCGACGTGGCCGGGCGTATCCATCAGATTCAATTGATAGACTTTTCCGTCCTTTGCCTTGTAGTCGAGCCGAACTGTCTGAGCTTTAATGGTAATTCCGCGCTCGCGCTCGATATCCATCGAGTCGAGGATTTGCTCTTTCATTTCTCGGTTCGAGACGTTGCCGCAAAGCTGAATAAGCCTGTCGGACAGTGTCGATTTGCCGTGGTCGATATGGGCAATGATCGAGAAATTGCGGATCAGGGAGGTGTCGGTCATGGCGCGGCTCATAGCACCCGGAACTAGAAGGCAAAAGGGGCGTTCGCACCGGTGTGCACACGGTCGGGCGCCATGTCGCGGCATACTCGACACAGGGCTGGCCAGCCACGCGTTCATGTGCAAAATGTCTTGAGCCCCCCGTTGAGTTTCTTTGGAGATTTCGCCATGTCCAAGTCCCCCTTCGATGCCAACCCGGCTTTCGCGAAACTTGGGGAGGACACGCGAAAATCCGTTACCCAGGCGTTCGACGCCATGGCGGATTGGCGAAGGGAACTCGCTCAAATCGGCGACAAGAATTCCAATGCCGTATTCGATAAGATGGCGGAAGCTGCGAAGTCGCTTGGTTGGCCTACCGATTTTGTCGAACTCAGCCGCCGGCAGATGCTCGGTGCATCAAAGCTGCAGCAACAAGCCATCGAACAAGTGATGGACGTTTGGGAAAAGCAACTGTCGTCTTTCGGTGCGATGCCCGATATGCCGAAGTTTCCGGGTATGCCTGATTTTCCGGGTCTGCCTGGCGGCGGAACGGGAGCGTCGTTCCCCGGCTTTCCGGATTTGACCGGTTCGCCAATGGCTCCGCTGCAGATGTGGATGCAGGCTGCCGAGATGTGGCAGAAGACGTGGCAGCAGACGATGACCTCGTGGGTTGAGGCTCAATCAAAAGCCATGAACCGGAAGTGACGCCGTAAAGGCGCTTGAGCGGGCGGACGCGGCTGCCTTCTAAACAATTGTTTGAATGGGCGCGTCTGTCCGAGTCGCGCCCTTTCGCATACGTGGACAGTCGATGGTCGCTGGAGGCACGCGTCGAGATCATAAGCCTCAGTGAAGCCATAAACTCTTGACGCAGTGCACTCGGCTGTCACATTGCCCACGCAAGCAAACCCCTCCCGAGGTCTCTGAACGAATGCGCGCTTTCCTGCACGTTCCTGCCATTGCGACACTTCTGCTGGCAGGGACTCACGCCGTTGCCTTTGCGGAAGCGGCGCCGCCGCCACCGCCGAACAGTCGAAACTGCCAGAATAAGGTGGCTTTTGAGCGCTGGATCGTCGACTTCAAGAAGGAAGCAATTGCGGAAGGCATTCGCCCGCAGACGATCCAGGCGACCATCGGTGGCATGACGCCCGATCCGGGGGTCATTTCGCGCGACCGCAAGCAGAGCTTCTTCTCGCAGACGTTCATCGAATTCTACGGCAAGCTCGCTACCAAGAATCGCGAGCAGATGGGGCGCAACTATCTCAACAAGCACGCCGCGCTCTTCGATCGCGCGGAACAGGAGTTTGGCGTTCCGGGGCCGGTTATTACCGGATTTTGGGCACTGGAGAGCGACTTCGGCGCCGGCATGGGGAACCTGCCTGTGCTGCGCTCGCTGTTGACACTCGCGTGGGATTGCCGGCGAGGCGAGATGTTCCGCGGTGAACTCAAGGCGGCGATGAAGATCATCGAGCGCGGAGATCTTCGTGCCGACGAGATGATTGGTTCGTGGGCCGGCGAGCTTGGCCAAACGCAGTTCCTGCCTCAGCACTATTTCAACTACGCGCTCGACTATGACAACGACGGTCGCCGCGATCTCATCACCGACATTCCCGACATCATCGGCTCGACCGCCAACTTCATCGCGTCGTTGGGCTGGCGGCGGGGTGAGCCGTGGCTTGAAGAGGTGCGCGTCACGAAGGAACTGCCTTGGGACAAGGCCGATCTTGCGATCCTCTTGCCGCGTTCGCAGTGGGCTGCCTGGGGCGTCACCGGGATGCGAGGCCCGCTGACTGCCGACAATCTTGAAGCGTCGTTGCTGCTTCCCATGGGGCGCAACGGTCCGGCGTTTCTCGCCTACCCGAATTTCCGCGTCTATACGCAGTGGAACCACTCGCTGACGTACGCGACGACGGCGGCGCATCTTGCCACGCGCATGGCTGGCGCGCCAAATCTCAGCCGTGGCAACGGCCGACCGGTCGACTCGCTCAGCTACGAGGAAGTTAAGGAACTGCAGCGCATCCTGCAGCGCCGCGGTTTTGACGTGGGCGAAATTGACGGCCGGATCGGAGCGGGAACGCGCAAGGCCGTCAAGGACATGCAGATGAAGCTCGGCCTGCCGGCAGACAGCTATCCCACGCCGGAACTCCTTGCGGCATTGCGCGAGCGCAGCTAACGGCGCGGCTGCGCTTCGCCAGACAGCTTTCGAGCTAGTGCAGTTTGACGTGCGGCTCGGTTCGCCGTGTCAGCAATCGTGAGAATGTGTCGAGGGCGACCTTCACCGGGCCGTGCAACGCGACCTCGTGCATCTTGTAGAGGGAGCGGTACATCGTCTTGGCGATAAGGCCCTCGATGCGCATCGACTTGCCCGACACAAACCCCATCAGGTTGCCGACCGTCGAATAGTGGGCGAGCGACACGAGTGACCCAAAGTCGCGATACTTAAAGGGCTGCAGGCTTTCGCCGCGCAACATCCGCTGGAACTGCTTCACAAGATGGGACGACTGCTGATGCGCCGTCTGCGCACGTGGCGGGAGCGGGGTCGTCTCACCCGGCGGTACAAGGTAAGCGCAGTCGCCGATCGCAAAAATGTTGTCGTCGCGGGTCGTCTGAAGCGTCGGTTTCACGACCAGCATGTTGTTCTTGGTCGCCTCCAACCCGTCGAGGTTCTGCAGAACCGGGGGGCCCTTTACACCGGCGGCCCAGACCACGAGTTCGGACGGGATGAACTCGCCGCTCGCGAGCTTCACGCCCTCGGACGTGACCTCGGTGACCATCGCGTTGGTTCGGACGTCCACCTTGAGGCCGCGCAGAACGTTGGTCACGGCGTCCGCCATGCGCTCCGGCAACGCGGTCAGAATCCGGGGCGCCGCCTCGATCAACGTGATCTTGATGTCTTTCTCGGGATCGATCTTATCGAGGCCGAACGCAACAAGACCGCGCAGGCTGGAATGCAGCTCGGCGGAAAGTTCGGTGCCAGTCGCGCCCGCCCCGACAATGGCGACATGGAGCTGGCCGGGACGCACGGGGCCGGGTTGAGCATTGGCTCGAACGCAGGCGTTCAACAAGCGGCGGTTGAAGCGCTCGGCCTGTTCGGGCGTGTCGAGCATAATGGCGTTCTGATAGACGCCCGGCGTGCCGAAGGCGTTCGACACGCTGCCGACCGCGATCACGAGCGTATCGTAGGGTAGCCAGCGGTCGGGCGTGATCTGCCGGCCGTCTTCGTCGACCGTTTCCGCAAGGTGGACGCGCTTGTTGGCGCGATCCAATCCGATCATTTCGCCGTAGCGATACTTGAAGCCGTGCCAGTAGCCCTGCGCCTGGTACTCGAGTTCGTGGCGACCGACGTCCATGCTGCCGGCTGCGATTTCGTGCAGCAGCGGCTTCCATATGTGGGTGCGCGATTTATCGACGAGGGTGATGTGCGCCTTGTCCTTGCGGCCGAGCTTGTGACCGAGCTGCGTCGCGAGTTCGAGGCCGCCTGCGCCACCACCTACGATGACGATGTGCGGCTTGTCGGACGAGCGCGGCAATACGAGTGCCGGGGCGCTGGAATTGCTCGCCGGGGAAGAGACGACTTCGTTCATGGCATCACCTGTGGTCAGCGCGCGAGCGCCTCGATCCAATGCAGTGCAGTGGCTTTAGCTTCGAATCTCGCCACCGGTCGCCTTCTTAACATCTGACACGATCTTCTGGGCTATCGACTCAATTGACGCGTCGTTGAGAGTTTCAGTCGCCGGCTGCAACGTGACCTCGATGGCGATCGACTTCTTACCCTCGGCAGCAAGCGCGCCCCCCTCGAACACGTCGAACACCGTAACCGATTGAATCAATGACTTGTCGGCGGCGGCAGCAGCCTTGATCACGTCTCCTGCCGCAACGTCCTTGCCGACAACGAAAGCAAAGTCGCGTTTCACCGGCAGGAGGTCAGATGCCGCAAGCGGCGCTTTGGCGCGCGACTTTTTCTTTTCAGGCGGAAGCGCGTCCAAGAAGACCTCGAAGGCGGCAACAGGTGCTTCAACGTCGAGAGTTTTCAACGTGGCAGGATGAACCTCTCCGAAATGCGCAAGGACCGTCTTTGGGCCAAGGCGCAGGGTGGCTGAGCGGCCGGGATGATACCAGGACGGCGCGTCGCGCGTGATCTGTGCCTTCGACGGATCGATTCCGAGCGCGGTGAGCGCTGCGAAGACGTCGGCTTTCACATCGAACGCGGTGACGGCCTCCGACCTGCCGTCCCAATGCCGGCCGGCACCGGTCGCACGCGCCGTGCCGGCACGCACGCCGGCGGCGACCAAATATTGATCCTCGGGCTTGTCACCGCGATAGGCTTGGCCGAGTTCGAACAGGGCGACATCGGATGCGCCGCGATTGCGGTTGCGCGTAACGGCCATCAGCAGTCCAGGGAGCAGGCCGGGGCGCATCGACGACAATTCGCTCGAAATCGGGTTTGCCAAATCGAGCGCGTCACCACCGCCGCCAAATAGCGTTGCCTCGTCTTTGGTGATGAAGCTCCACGTCACGGCTTCCGTCAGACCACGGCTTGCCAGCAGGCGTCGGGCGCGGCGCGCGCGCTTCTGCTTGTCCGTCAGCACGGCGCGGGTCACGCCATAGAGGCGCGGCAGGGGCGTGGCAGGCACGCGCTCAAGGCCGGCGATGCGGACCACCTCCTCGACGAGATCGGCCGCGCCGTGAACGTCGGGCCGCCAGGTCGGAACTGTCACCTTGGCGTTCGAGGCGTTGCGGTCGATCTTGAAGCCAAGAGATTCCAGCGTGGTCTCAATGTCTGCGTCGGACAGATTTACGCCCGTCAGCTTTTCGATGCGGGCAAAGTCGAAGGCGATCGCGCGCGTCTCGACGGGCTCTTTGCCGGCGATCGCCGATTTGGTGGGCTCACCGCCGCATAGTTTTAGAATCATGTCGGTCGCAAGGTCGAGCCCGCCAAGCACGAAGGCGGGATCGACGCCCCGTTCGAAGCGATAACGCGCGTCCGTCTGCAGCCCGGTTTTTCGACCTGTCGTGGCGGTTCGCACGGGATCGAAGTAGGCGCTCTCGATGAATACGGTCGTGGTCGCGTCGGTCGAACCCGAGGCTTCGCCGCCCATGATGCCGCCAAGACCGAGTGGACCGGAGTCATCGGCGATCACGCACATTGTGTCATCGACCGCGTGCTCCTTGCCGTCGAGGCCCAGGAACTTCTCACCGTCCTTGCCGAGACGGGCGCGAATTGCCCCCTTCAGCTTGGTGGCGTCGTAGACGTGCAGCGGCCGACCGCGATCGAGCGAGATGTAGTTCGTCACGTCGACGAGCGCGTTGATTGGACGTAGGCCGACAGCTTTCAGGCGGTTCTGCAGCCAGGCCGGCGAGGGACCATTTTTTACGCCCTGGACGACACGCCCTGCGAACACCGGGCATGCGCTTGCCGCTTCCTTGGGGAATTCGAGCTTGATCGACACCGGGCACGGTTCTTTGCCTTCGACAGCACCAAGCTTCGGTTCCGGCTTCAGCTTACCCATTCCGGCGGCGGCGAGATCGCGTGCGATGCCGCGAACGCCGGTGCAGTCAGGGCGGTTCGGCGTCAGCTTCACTTCGATAACGGGATCGTTGAGGCCAGCCGCGTCGGCGTAGGGCTGGCCGATCTTGCCGGCGAAGCTCTCGTCGAGTTCGATGATGCCGTCGCTTTCTTGCGAAAGCTCAAGCTCGGCGGCCGAGCACATCATGCCATTCGAGACGACACCGCGAACCGGCTTTTTCTCCAGCGTAATGTTGGAGCCCGGAATGTAGGTGCCGAGCGGCGCGAAGACGCCGACGAGACCGGCTCGCGCGTTCGGTGCGCCGCAGACAACCTCGAGCGGCGGCTGGCCCTTGGCAACCTCGACCTGTACGACCTGCAGCTTGTCGGCGTTGGGATGTTTCTTTGCTTCAAGTATGCGCGCCACGGTGAAGGCGCCGAGTTTCGCGCCCGGGTCTTCGATGCTCTCGACCTCGAGCCCAATGGCGTTGAGCTTGGCCTCGAGCTCGGCCACGTTCTTCGTCGTGTCGAGATGGTCTTTCAGCCAGGAAAGCGTGAATTTCATCGGTGAACTCGAAAATAGTGAACGTCTAGCGTCGTTGGTTTGGTCGCAATGCTAACCGGAGATCCCGCCGCCGAGCGTCGGGACGTCGAGCACGCCGAAGCCGTAGTGGCGCAGCCATCTCAGATCGCCGCCGAAGAATGGGCGCAGATCGGGGATGCCGTATTTCAGCATCGCCAGGCGGTCTAGTCCGACGCCAAAGGCGAAGCCCTGATATTTTTCCGGATCGAGCCCGCAATTGCGCAGAACGTTCGGGTGAACCATGCCGCAGCCCAAAATCTCCAGCCACTTGCCGGGCTTGCCGATGGCTTCCGCGCCGACGTCGACTTCCATCGACGGTTCGGTGAACGGGAAGTGTGACGCGCGAAAGCGCATCTTCACTTCGTCGACCTCGAAGAAGGCCTTGCAGAACTCCTGCAGCACCCACTTCAGATGCCCCATGTGGGTCGACTCGTCGATGACGAGGCCCTCGATCTGATGGAACATCGGTGTGTGAGTCTGGTCGCTGTCGCAGCGGTAGACCCGGCCGGGCGCGATGATGCGGATCGGCGGCTTCTGGTTCGACATCGTGCGGATCTGTACGGGGCTGGTATGCGTGCGCAGCAACAGACGCGTGCCGTCGGGCTTGGGCGAGAAATAGAACGTGTCGTGGTCCTGCCGTGCCGGGTGCTCGGCCGGTATGTTGAGCTTGTCGAAGTTCATCGCGTCGGTTTCGATGTCAGGCCCTTCGGCGACTGCGAAACCCATGTCAGCGAAAATCTCGATCACCTCGTCGAGCACCTGGCTCACCGGGTGGATGCGGCCTTCGAGTTCGGCGCCGAGACGCACCGGCAAAGTGACGTCGGCGCGCTCGGTTTTCAGACGCGCATCGAGCGCCGCATCCTCAAGGACGGCCTTGCGCGCGTCGAGTGCGTCGGCGACCTTCGATTTCAGCGTGTTGACTGTCTGGCCGAAGCCCTTGCGCTCTTCCGGCGGCAATGAGCCCAGGCGGCTCATAAGCTCCGAAACGCGGCCCTTCTTGCCAAGTGCGGAGACGCGCACGGCTTCGATGGCGCTCAAGTCGGCGGCGCCGGCGATCTCGCTCAGCAGATCCGCTTCGAGTTTCGACAGGTCGTTAGAGCTGGTCATTGAAAGCCCTTGCCGGTTGCGGCGCCGCTTGCTTAGGCGGCGGCGCCTTGGTGTGGCAGCAGGAGGCCGCGAATTCAACTTGCGCAGTCGAATGCGGCCCTGGAGGCTATCAGGCGAGCGTGAGGGTTACGGTTCCGCGTTCAGCCCTTCAGCGGCCGGATAGGACACGGCCGCTGAGGTCGGAAAGGTCGAGCCACGTCGCGGAGGCGGCGATCAGGCCGCCTTTTTAGCCTGATCGTCCTTGGCCACTGGAGACGATGCGGCCTTGGCCGCCTTGTCGACCAGGGCCTTGAACGCCGCCGGGTCGCTGATGGCGATGTCGGAGAGCACCTTGCGGTCCACCTCGATGCCGAGGTTGGTCAGGCCGTTGATAAATCGGCCGTAGGTCAGGCCGTGTTCGCGGCAGGCGGCGTTGATGCGCTGGATCCAGAGAGCGCGGAAGTTGCGCTTGCGGCGCTTGCGATCGCGATAGGCGTACTGGGCCGCCTTCTCGACCGCCTGCTTGGCAACGCGGATCGTATTCTTGCGGCGGCCGTAGTAGCCCTTGGCGGCCTTAATGACTTTCTTGTGCTTGGCGTGGGCGGTAACGCCCCGTTTTACGCGGGCCATTGGTGGTGTCCTTTCACTTCAAGATTTCGTCGGGTGAGGCGTCGCTTGGTGTGCGCGTCTCAACGGTTGTAGGGCATGTATTTTTTGACGATCTTCGCATCCGAGTCGTTGAGCACACCGGTGCCGCGCGCCTTCTGGATGAACTTGGCCGTCCGCTTGATCATGCCGTGACGTTTACCGGCCTGGGCGGCAACTACCTTGCCCGTGCCGGTCATCTTGAAGCGCTTTTTGGCGCCCGACTTGGTTTTCATTTTAGGCATTTTGCTTTGGTCCTTGTCTCGCTCGCGGGCCCGTCGCAGATCGCTTTCGCGATCGGCTGGCCCTCCGCGGGGGCGCCGCTTGGCGGCGGGGCGCGGTCGCGCCCACGGACCTTGCGGTCCGAAGTGGCCAAACCTTGTGGCTGACCACTCTCGGCTGCATTTCTGCCGCCGGTCCTGCGAAGGGTGCTTTTTGCGGTTTCCGCTTGTTTTTCAAAAGCATAAGAACCGCCACGGCATGCCTCGCCGGGCGGCTCTGGCGGGGGTTATAGGGGTAAATGCGTGGCCGGGCAAGATGGGCAGGAAAGCAACTTCGCGCGATATTTCAGACTTTTGGGGCTGCTCACCCCATATCTGAGGGTGGCGCGCCGGCCGAACGCCGGTAACATTGGCGCTGGCAACTGAAGGTGCACGATTGCGCTTTACAGTCATCGGGCGAGCGCCAAGGTCTGGGAGCCGAAAATGAAATTTGCCGTTCTGATGTTCGCCGCAGTTGCCGTGTTCGCGGCCACCCCTGTTGCCCCGGTTCAGGCCGCGCCGGGCGAGCGCCTGGCGTCCCAAGTTCACAAAAAGAAGCCCTACGTGCTGCGCGGCACCAGCCGCGTGCCCCTGAAGACGCGGCGTAAGGCCTATTCCTACAAGTACAGCGACGTCATCGATGGACGCAAATTCCACGATCCGGCGCTGGGTCCGAATGCGCAGGGCGAGCCGTTCGACAACGGTTTCTTCTTCGAGACGCCGAGGGGGCCTTTCGGTGGCACCTCGCCGTATTTTCATTAACGACAACGGCTGAGCCGGCGCGCTGAAGCGCTATGGTCTTGTTTGCGCGCGACCCAGGTCGCGATCGTCGCTTATTGCCGTGACTTGGCCAAAGCTCTCGCAATAGTGTTGTTGCGCCCAGGACGCGTGGCTTGCCGGGAGGGTCTATTGCGCAGCTCAGTCAGGCTTGCCGTCACTATGAAGGCGGCGCTGTTGATCGCAGCCGTGAGCTTCGGGCTCCTTTTGGCGACAAACGCAACGGCGGTTGCGATGGACGAGCAGGACGCCTGCGGCGGCGTCGCGGCGCCGGCGTTTCTGGCATCGCCGCTCGCTCCGTGGAAAGGCGCGCCCTTGCGCGTGGTCTTCACGGCGGAGGATGCGCTTGACGGGGAGCTTACGCTCACTGCGCCTGACGGCAGCGTCGCCGCGACATCGCGCGAGCGCCACGGCGGCCCGCCTTACTTCTGGTACGCCGAGGTTGCCGACCCGGGCGCCGGCAAATGGCGCGCGACGCTCAAGCGGGAGGGCGCTTCGGCCGAGTGCAAGGTCATTGCGCGCGAGTTAAGCGTCAGTGCGAAGCGGCAGCGCGGGCCAGGCAGTAGCGAGGGCAGCGTATGGCCCATCCGCGACAGCTGGAGCCACGGGAACGAAAGCCTCTATTCGGCTTGGATCGAGAAGCTTTTCGATGCCCCGCTCGACGCCGCGCCGTCGTGGCCGGCACTGCATGAGGTTCTGCGTG
>CADECN010000094.1:0-2804 GCA_902825785.1 uncultured Hyphomicrobium sp.
GCTCGCCTTCAAGCTGGAGACCTGGGAAGAGGCAAAGGTCATTTTGGTCTTTCACGTCGTCGGCACGATCATGGAGGTCTTCAAGACCTCGGTCGGCTCATGGGCCTACCCCGAGCCGAGCGTGCTGCGTCTTGGTGGCGTGCCGCTCTTCACCGGCTTCATGTACGCGGCAATCGGCTCCTACATCGCGCGCTGCTGGCGGCTGTTCGACTTCCGCTTCACCCGCCACCCCCCGCTTTGGGCGCTCGGGCTGTTGAGCGTCGCGATCTACGTCAACTTCTTCGCTCACCACTACACGTGGGACATCCGCCCGCTGCTGTTTCTTGCCAGCGCGGCGCTGTTTGGCCCGTGCACGATCTATTTCAAGGTCCGGAAGGTGCATCGGCACATGCCGCTGCTGCTCGGCCTGGTGCTGGTGGCGCTCTTTATCTGGTTCGCCGAGAACATCGGTACGTTTACGGCCGCCTGGGTCTACCCGAGCCAGAAGGCGGGCTGGCACGTGGTGAGCTTCGGCAAGCTCGGCTCGTGGTTCCTGCTCATGATTATTTCATACACGCTGGTCGCGAGCCTCTCGCGGCCGCGACCAGCGCAATGGCAAGCGCGAGAACGCGCGTTTTAGTCGCCAGAGGCTGCACCAACCAGCGTCAGAACGGCGATGAATGGGAAGGAAATGAGCATCGCGAGCGCGCCGGCGGCGAATTCGCAACCGCTTTCCGTGATCGGCGAAAGCAGCGCATTCGCCTCGGGCAGCGCGGCGGCAACCGCTGCCGCAGCGGTCGCCGTGACGGCAGAGCCGATCAGCGTCATGGACATGACAGTCTCCTCGATCTCAAAGCCAAGACCAAGACCCAACAGCAAGGACTCGCGGCGCGCACACGCACGCCGCAGACCTGACGCGGCCATTTGCCCAATGGTGCCAGGAGTCGAACGCGCTCGCTAGAGTCGCGCGACTCGTCCGTGCAGTTTTTTTATCGCCGCAAGATGAGCGGACGCGGAGACGCGCTCTCTTTCTGAATGTTGTAGTCGGACAGCGTGCGGCCCCGCTCCTCCGCGTGCGCCAGGCTAGCAAGCGTGAAAAGTAACATTGCGGCGCCGACCATTGCGCCGAATGCGATGCGAATGAAGGTCATGGGAATGTCCTCTCGTTCAAAGGCCAGCCACAAAACAACTCGGCCGCACCCTTTGGTCGCGATGCGCGGCCGAAGGTTCAAAGAAAGCGTGGCGCGCAAAAAAAAGAGGCCGGCATCCTTGAGGGGAGGAAGCCGGCCCAGTCACGGGGGGAGGAGTGCGTGGCAGAAGGAGAGGGAGCGTGAAATCAGTCGTTGGCGGAGCCGGCGACGATCGTCAGCACGGCGAGAATGGGAAAACCGATGAGCATGGCAACGCCGGCCGTTGCGAACTCGCTGCCGTTTTCCGTAATCGGAGAGAGCAGAGCCTGAGCCTCGGGCATCGTTGCAGCGATGACGGTGGCGGCGGTGGTGAAGGCGGCGGCGGCCGATCCGATAACCGTTGCAGACATTTTCGTCGTCTCCTGTTGAATTCAGCTTGGCGTCGTGTTCGCCAGTTCTGTCGTCGTGAGGACAACTTTGGTTCAAACGGCCCGGTTCCGCTGTTCCGTCCGAAACACCCCGCGCGTTCGCTGAAAACACGTCTCGTGTTGCCGCCACGACGCTCGTGTTGCCGCCACGACGAAGGCAGGATGTTGCGGTGCAGACTTTCCCTGCGCACCCCGTTGACGCGCGGACCCATTTCCGGAGACTGTCACGGCTGCTTAACCACGGAGGGGAGCCGTGCCGCCGCAAGCCCAAGCCCTTGCATTAGCTTTGCTGTTCGTCGTCGGCGTCGGGCTGCTCTATCGCTTTTTCGCCTGGCTCGGGCACAGGTCGCGGGCTCGCAAGGCCGACCCGCCGGTCCCGGCGCAGGCCGACGTCTCGGCGCAAAGCCCCTCGGAGCCGCAGCAAGAAGCGGCAGCGGCACAGGCCCCTGCCCTTGCGGCCGCGACCAGCGCGCCACCGGCCAAGGCATCCGCCACCCTTCTCGATGCACCGCTCCGAGCGGTTATCGCGCCCAGCATCGCCGCTACGCTCGCGCCGCAGGCATCGGAGAAAACCGCGCTCCATGCGAGCACCAAGGCCAAGCTCGCGCCCGCAAAACCTCTGCACGCGCCGAGCGTTGCGGCCACCCTGCCGCCGTCTGCACCGGCAGCACCCGCGCCGATCGTTCCGGCGGCTCCTGCGAAACAACACGTCGCCCCGGATCCTGCACCGACGGCCACGCAGGACACGACTTCGAAGAAAAGCGTGAGAGCACCACGCTCCACGACCACGGTACGACCGAAAATCGCCGGCGCGTCCGGCCGTGCCGCAAATCGGCGCCCAGTCCGCCAGGAAAAGGAAACAAGCGCCGCGCGCCTACCGGCCCGCATCGCGCCGACCCTGCCCGTGCTACGGGCGCGCGCAGACCAAACCCGGCTCAAGGTCGTGGGACCGCGAGCGCACCCTGGCCGCTGCGCGCGAGAAAATAGCCTCAAGCAGCGCTTGGCAGACCGCTTCACCCGCATTGTCGGCGTCGAGCATGCGCGCCGCATCGATGCCGGCAAACGGGTGAGTGCGAGCCAACAGGCCGCTTAAGCCGGCTCCGAGCACAGCACGCTCATCTTATCCAAGCCCTTCCACAGACCGGTGCGTGCACTACCTGTGTGTCGCCCGCGCTTCTGGTGGCGGTCGCCCGAATCGGTCCAGGGTCTCAGCGCATTCGCTGGAGTACTGAACGTAAATGGGAATGGCCGAACCGCAGGCACCGCT
>CADECN010000094.1:2814-11346 GCA_902825785.1 uncultured Hyphomicrobium sp.
CCTCTCGCCGTATACAGGCTCGGCGAGCATCTGGATGCAGTGCTGGCGGCTGGCGAAGATCTCGTGGCACGCGGTCAGGACTGGCAGATGACCCATCTGGCGGCTGGCGCGCCGGAAGAGTTTGCGCGCGAGCAGCGCGATGTCGCCGAAGCGGTGCGCGCGTTGGAACTGATGTTGGTGGCGCGCGCCTTGAAGGCTCGCGAGCACGCCCGTGATCTGGCTGAGATCGATCCGCGCTTTCGGCCCGTCGCCAACCTGTTCACCTCCGGCACCAGCGTCCTGCTCGACGCCGTGAAAGAGTGCGGGGATGCCCGTGCCGACGACTTCGACACCGGCGACGAACTAATTGCCTATATCCGCAGCCGTGGCCTGATCGCGCCCGACGCCGTGACGGTGCATATCGCCGCCGAACTCTCGATTGACGACAGCTTCCTCATCGCCAAGCGCATTGCGCTCGGCCCCCTGCTCGATATGGCCGCGGCGTTCCTGGACGCACTGGAGTCGCGGTACGAGCTGTTCGCCGAAGACGAGGATGACGACAACGACGGCGAGCCCTTGACGGCCGGCACGGACAAAAGCCGCCGCGACCGGCTGCCCTTCAACTAGGCCGTCGAGTCGAATTTAACCCGCTCTCTCAAGCCGCAACTGCTCGCGGACGATATGCGGCTCATCCGCCAGGATCGAACTGGGGACTTCCCTGCGCGGCTTGCGTTCAACCCCATAGACGTGGCGGGCCGTGGCCTTGAGCCCGTCAGCCGGGCTCATGCCTTTCGTGAGCCGCTCAAGCTCGGTCCCTTGGCCGCCCGCCACCATGTCCCCGCCGCTGCGCAGCAGGTTGGCAAGCGCAGGCTTGGCAGTTTTGAGCGCCGGCAGGAACTTGCCCGCAGCCGGCGCAAACACCGAGCCCGACATTGCGTTCAACGCCATGGCGACCATCATGCCGCCCTGGGCGCGGTCGAGCGAGGCGAACTGGCCGATCGGTCCGGGAACGGGCGCATAGCGCCGGTTCTTCTTGTAGCGCGTTTCCGCCAGCGTCGGCGCCGCCACAACGCGAACCTCAAGTTTTGCAACGCCGCGGCGCGCGAACCCGAGCTTGTCGGCGGCGCCGCGCGAAACATCGAGCTTGCGCTTGCCCCAGTACGGTCCCGCGTTGTTGACGCGGACGACAGCTGAAAGCCCATTATCCGGATTGCGCAGAAGCAGGATGGTGCCATTGGGGTAGATCGGACTTGCCGCGTTGTCGGCGTCGTTGGGACGGAATTTCTCGCCAGATGATGTCAGGCCGCACGGGTTGTAGCGGTCACGCTTGCAGTCGTCGTAGTGCGAGGCACTGAAAACCTCGTCCTTGCCGACCAGAGCAACCATTTCGGCGATGGTCTTCACGCGATGGCATATGCCGTTGAAGCAGTAGGTCTTGCCGGGCGTCTTGGCCTCGGCCTCCGTGCTGACGGTCGAAATGAGACCTGCGATGAAAACCGTTGCTATCAGCGTCCAGACGGGTGTGACGCGCGACAAAGGCCGCGCCCAGATGCTGCTCACCATATCAAACTCCCTCGATCACCAGCGCGGGCCAACGCGCTTGACGCCTCCGTTGAAAGCGACTCCCAAAGCCGCCCGGAACAAAAGACAAACATTCCGTGGGCTCAAATTACGCATTAACCAACGGCCAGCACCGTGGCGGATTGCCGCCACGTGCACACATTAAAAAACAACTAGTTTCAATGTGTTGCGTGCCACTTTTGGCAGCGGAGTAGCGATTGTCGCAGCAAGCCCTAGAGAGCGAGGGCCTTTCTGAGCCCCTCGACGGCCTCGCGGAGCATCGCGCCATCGCTGGAGCGCAACACGAGGTCGGTGGCGGCCTCGCCGTTGCGCAGAAGCGGATAGCTACCCATCGCGACACCCGGATAGCGACGCTGATGCGCAGCAAAGACATCAGCGATTTCGCTCTCGGGCCGGTCGACCGGCAGCGTGACCGAGTGAACCTTGGCGCCGGTCCGTAACTCGGGACTGATCGCCATCAGCATGGCGCGCATGATCTCGGGCACGCCCGCCATCACGATAACGTTGCCGACGCAGAAGCCCGGCGCACCGGTGACCCGGTTGCCGATCAGCCTGCCGCCTTCCGGAACGCGCGCCATGCGCAGCCGCGCGGGCGTCAACTCCATGCCGCGGCCGGCATAGTACGCGGCCATCAGCTTCTCGGCTTCGGGATGAACTCCGATACCGACGCCGAATGCCTTGGCAATGCTGTCGGCGGTGATGTCGTCATGGGTCGGACCGATGCCGCCGGTCGTGAACACGTAATCATAGCGAGCGCGCAAGGCATTGAGCGCCGCCACGATCTCCTCCTCGACGTCACCGACGACCCGCACTTCCCTGAGCGCGATGCCGATGGAGGTGAGGTGCTCCGCGATCGTGCCGATGTTGCGATCCTTGGTCCGGCCCGACAGGATTTCATCGCCGATCACGAGGACCGCCGCCGTCACAACCGACTGTGCATCGCCACTCACAGAAACCTCCGCTCAGGGTCTTGAGCGCCTGCTCTTAGCACCGCTTGCCGACGCCGAGAACAGCTCCGCCGTCCTTGCCTTCTTAGGTCGAAAGCCCTTTTCGATTGCCTGTCGCGTTTGCGCTGCGATATGCGACCGCCATGAAATTTGTCTCGCCGCTGACCCCTGGCCGCCTCGTCAGGCGCTACAAGCGCTTCCTCGCCGACGTGGCGCTCTACGACGGTGGCGCCGTCACCGCGACCTGCCCGAACACCGGATCCATGATCGGGCTCGCCGAGCAAGGCGCCAAGGTCTGGCTCTCGCGCAGCGACAGCGTCACGCGCAAGTATCCACTCACCTGGGAGATGGTTGAAGCCGGACCCGGCAAGCCCTCGCTCGTCGGCATCAACACGGGCCTGCCGAACACGATCGTGCGCGAGGCGATTGAGGCGGGCAAGGTCCCCGAACTTGCGGGCTATCCTGTGCTGCGCCGCGAAGTCCGCTACGGCGAGGCTAGCCGCATCGACATTCTGCTGGAAGGCGCGCCGGGTACGTCCAACTGTTACGTCGAGATCAAGAATGTTCATATGATGCGCCGCCCGCATCTGGCCGAGTTCCCCGACAGCCGTACCGAGCGCGGTGTGAAGCACCTGGAGGAGCTCTCCCGCATGGTCGCCGCTGGACAACGCGCGGTTATGTTGTTCCTGGCGCAGCGCGCCGATGCGCGCTCTTTCAGCCTCGCCGCCGATATCGACCCGCGTTATGCGGCCGCATTCCAGCGCGCGGCTGACGCCGGTGTCGAAATGCTCTGCTATCGCTGCCGCTTGAGCACGCGCGAAATAACCCTCGACCGCCGCATCGACATTAACGCTGTGCCCTGAAACGGATGCCGCCCGGCGTGCGTATCTGGTTGCGAACCGGCCGCCTCACGGCCAAAACCGCGATACACTCAGGACACGGATCATGTTCTCACGTCGTACATTCACGAAGCTGGGTCTGGCGCTGACGGGCAGCACCGCCGCCGGATTTCTGACGCCGCGCGCCGCCGGCGCGGCCGATACGCCGGCTAAGGGATTCGAGATCACGAAAACCGAAGCGGAGTGGAGAAATATCCTCACGCCCGACCAGTTCTACGTGCTGCGCAAGCACGGCACGGAGCGCGCGGGCACTTCGCCGCTCAACAAGACCTACGCGCCAGGCGTCTATCACTGCGCCGGCTGCAACCTGCCGCTCTATTCCTCCAAGACCAAGTTCGACAGCGGCACCGGCTGGCCAAGCTTCTGGCAGCCGCTGGAGAACGCGGTCGGCACGTCCGGCGACGACAGCTTTTTCATGACGCGCACGGAAGTGCACTGCCGGCGCTGCGGCGGGCACTTGGGTCACGTCTTCGACGACGGGCCGCAACCGACCGGATTGCGCTACTGCATGAACGGCGACGCGATGAAGTTCGTCCCGAAGGGTGCAAGCTCGGGTTGACAGCAGGCAAGGCAACGTACCCATGCCCATCATTTCACCCGTTGCTCTCGCTGTAACGCTGCTTGCAGCAATACTCTTCTTTGGAGCCGAGCATACAGACGCGTGTGATCGCGCCAACGACCCGCACCACACCCGGTTGTGACGCTCAGTGCGCGGCCGGCGTCGACTTGCGGAACGGCGTGATCAGCACCGCGACGAGCACGGCCGTGATCGCGCCCGCCACCAGGCCGATAGCCGCCGCGCACAGCGCGGAAACGAGCCACCACACGAAGCCGTTTGCGAACGGGAAGATGGCGGCAACCGCTTCGGCCAGCACCTGGATCGTGTGCTCGGGGCCTGTGATGCCGTACTGGGCGAGCCCATGCACCAAAATGCCGCCGCCGACCCACAGCATCGCGACCATGCCGACGAAGCTCAAGATCTTGAGAAACGTCGGCATGCCGTAAACAAGCGCGCGGCCGATGGCCTGCGAGATGGGTGACGGACGATGCGCGAGATAGACGCCGAAATCGTCGGCTTTTACGATCAGCGCGACCGCACCATAGACCGCCGCCGTAATGAACACGCCGACCGCCGCGAGCACGATCGCCTTGGTGATGAAATCAGGTGCGGTCACCTGTGACAGCGCGATCGCCATGATCTCGGCCGACAGGATGAAATCGGTGCGGATCGCGCCGTTGACGCGCTGATCCTCAAGCGTCTTCGCATCGAGCGCCTGCACCGCCGCTTGCGCATCGCCATGACCGCCACCCGCGATCATGTGATGAACCTTCTCATAGCCCTCGTAGCAAAGAAACAGCCCGCCGATCATCAAAAGCGGTGTGATCGCGCCCGGCAGGAACTCCGACAGCAGCAGCGCCGCCGGCAGCAGGAACAGCAGCTTGTTCTTCAGTGAGCCGACCGCAATGCGCCCAACGATTGGGATTTCGCGCGCTGCCGCAAGTCCGGTGACGTAGCGCGGTGTCACGGCCGCATCGTCGATGACGACGCCGGCCGCCTTAGTGCCGGCTTTCGCGGCCTGCGCGGCGACATCATCCAGCGTGGCGGCCGCCACCTTCGCGATCGCGACCACGTCGTCGAGAAGTGCCAACAAGCCGCTCAATGGAAACCTCGTGAGAAAAAAAAAGCGCGCATCAGCGCACGCCCAAATCAGCCCGCGCCGAGCAACTTGGCCCGCCCGCACAAGTGCGACAAGCCCCTGCCGGGCGCAACAGTTGCACGTGCGCGGAGGTGCGGACATGCTGGTCTGCCAATGGCCGGAAAAGAGTGGCTGGGATGCCAGGATTCGAACCTGGGAATGGCGGAATCAAAATCCGCTGCCTTACCACTTGGCTACATCCCAACACGGAAGGTCGTCGTTTAGCGGCGTTCGCGGGCCAGAACAAGTCGGGCGGCAACAAGAGAAACGTCGCACGACGCCAAACGCGGCAGACTTGCTTTGCGGCCTCTCACGCCCCGAGACGTTGCAACGGCGGGCTGAAACCTGGGCCCAGATCAAGCGCACACTGGCCTATAGTGGTGTTCCCTTCGGCTTACGCGATCGCTCGCTTGTCCAGGACCCGCCGCCCCCAGGAAACCACCCAGGAAACCACCCCGGAAACCTGCCGAGAATCCGGCCAGGAATCCGAGCTGAAAACAAGTTGAAAACGCCGTTTGGCGACCCGCTTGCGATCACACAACGCTGTCGCTATAAGGCGCATCTTCCGGCCGCCCAAGTTTCCCGTGCGACCGGTGAGAGAAATAGCCTAAACTCAGGCTGTCGGTCGGGCGGAGCGTAGCGCAGCCTGGTAGCGCACTTGCTTCGGGAGCAAGGGGTCGGAGGTTCGAATCCTCTCGCTCCGACCATTTCTCATATTTTTTGGCGCGTCTCGCGCTTTGGAGCGCGAAGGACACCCGATCGCCGCGAACGGTTCGCGGTCCACATGCGATCACCCAATGCATGAGTGAGCGAACGTGCAGGAACTGAAATTCCGAACCGACATTACGTTCGAATACGGCGTCCCATCGCCGATGAGCCCGGGCGTCGTCCGCCTTGTCGCGCCCAACGCCGGCCCGTTCACGTTCAAAGGCACAAACACGTACCTCGTCGGCTCGACCGCGCTGGCCGTGATCGATCCCGGCCCCGATGACGAAGTACATCGCGAAGCGATCCTGAGGACCGCCGGCGCGCGGCCCATCACGCACATTCTTTCAACCCACGCCCATCGCGATCATGTCGACGGCATCGCGAAACTGAAAGCCGCAACGGGCGCAATCGTCTGCGCCTATCCGCGCGATCCGGAAGCCAGCCGCATCGCGCTGAAAGATTCCCCCTCGGGTAGCTATTTCGTCGATTATGACCTGACGCCGGACATCGCCTTGGCGCCGGGCGACCGCGTCGAAGGCGGCGACTTCGCGCTCACCGCCATCTACACGCCGGGGCACGCGCCTGACCATCTGTGCTTCGCGCTCGAGGACCGCGACCTTGTC
Organism: uncultured Hyphomicrobium sp.; assembly: GCA_902825785.1. GTDB lineage: Bacteria > Pseudomonadota > Alphaproteobacteria > Rhizobiales > Hyphomicrobiaceae > Hyphomicrobium_B. The sequence continues at coordinate 9,249 of CADECN010000094.1, forward strand.
TTTTCCGGCGATCACGTGATGGCCTGGAACACAACCGTCGTCGCCCCGCCCGAAGGCCACATGGGCGATTACGTCCGTTCGCTCGAAATCCTGCTGGACCGTACAGACGCGGCTTTCCTGCCCGGCCACGGCGGCCGCATTTTCGAACCCCAGCGCACGATCAAGGCCTATCTGCTCCATCGCCGCTGGCGCGAGCAGGCGATCCTCCACGCCATCGTGCGCGGCCAGAACACGATCCGCCGCATCGTGCCTGATGTTTATCAGGGAATCGCGACGCACCTCATTCCTGCGGCGACTCTCTCCGTGCAGGCTCACGTCGAGCACTTGATCGAGAAGGGTCGGGTCGCCTGCGATCTCCCGCTGACGCAGGACCGCGCTCTCGCTTGCGTTTAGCCTTAGCCTTGTCGTCCGTAGCGTCGGGCCGAGCCTTGCGCGGCTCGGGAATCGACGCTTCCAGGCGGCCGACGATTTCCTTCAAAAGCAGCCGAACCCGTTCGGCGTTGCCGCCAAAGTCGTTGCTGCCGTAGCGCGAGGACGAACGCACGTCGATGCGTGAACCCTCGCCTTCCGGCAGGACCCGGATCACGACGTCGTCGGTTAATCCCAGAACAAGCGTGCGATCGGAATATTCGATGAAGCCGGTACCGCCTGCCTCAGTGTCGGGAGGCGCCTCGAACGTCGTCTGATGCCGCTGCTTGGCGAGCGCCTGGAGCACGAGTTCGTAGGCTTGCTCAGGTGGCCGCGGCACCACGAGGCTCTTCAAATCCGGATAGTGCGCGATCTGCTGATTGGCAAAGCGCGCACCCGGGTAGGCGACCGGATTGATACCGAGCCCGCCGGTCGCCGCACGCACGCTCTTGGCCTCGGTAAATTCCGGCGGCTCGGAAAGGTCGGTCGTGACATCCGTGATCGCGGGCCAATTGAAGCTAAGCACCGCGACCGAGGCCGGAATTGCCAGCAGCACGAGCGACACGACCGACGCCAGCACGACGCGCGCCGCTCCCTGCCGACCCGTAACCCATATGTCGAGCCCGGCGATAACGGCCATCGCGAGCGCGGACGCCGCCGCGATGAAAACACCGGTTGCAATCGTCATCGCCACCGGCGTCGGCAGCGACAACAAGCGATGAAGCACGGCGGTGATCACCAGCGTGACGACCGAGAAAAGCGCGATGCGGCTTGCCCAAACAGCAAGCAGGGTCGGGGGCGCATCCGCCGCATAGTAGACGCGCGTGCCGGGTCCGCGCCTGCGCTTGCGCCGCCAGCCGACCTCGGCCTTTTCCGTCGCCAAGTCCGGCGCCATTTCTGGCGCTGGTCCCCTGCCGATGTTTCGCAACGTCGTGAGCACGCGATCTCCGCTATATTTGTGATTTCGACGGTCGCCCAATCCGGACGCGCACTCTACTCAAGGAAAGAGTCGGGTTTTCGTCCAGCCCTCTGATGGCGATCCGCGCTTGAAAACTATGCGATCATGCAGCCGGAACGCACCGCTTTTCCAGAATTCGATTACAACCGGCACGACGCGAAAGCCCGACCAGTAGGGTGGCCTCGGCACCTCTCCGATCGCGAACTTGGCCGTGTACTTCGCCACCTCCGCCTCAAGCGCGAAGCGGCCGGGAAGCGGGCGTGACTGCTTCGACGCCCACGAACCGATGCGGCTCAGCTTTGGTCGCGAATTGAAATAGGCGTCGGCTTCGGCTTCGGAGACGACCGACACGTGACCGCGGATGCGCACCTGCCGCTCGAGGCTCTTCCAATGGAACAGCAAAGCCGCCTCAGGATGCGCCAGAAGCTCGCGGCCCTTCGCGCTCTCGAAATTCGTAAAAAAGATGAAGCCGCGTTGCTGCACATCCGGACCGTCGAGTCCGTTCAGCAGCACCATGCGCACGTTCGGTAGCCCGTCGCTGTCGACGGTTGCGACAGCCATCGCGTTCGGGTCGTTGATCTCCGACGACTTTGCGTCCTCCAGCCAGGACTGGAACAGCGCGAACGGCTCGCCCGCGTCCGTGAAGTCGCCCGACTCGGCCTGAACCCGCGCGTCTCCCATTGCTGTAGTTCCAACCCTTTATTTTAACCCGCGGCGCGAACCGAAGCGGCA
>CADECN010000095.1 GCA_902825785.1 uncultured Hyphomicrobium sp.
GTCCAAGGCTGGATATCAATCCTGGACGAGGTGGCCGGATCACGTTTCAGATGAGCCAGTTTCCAGACTTTGACCGATCGGGGCTGGCCATCGACGTCGTAGCCGATGGTGAATTCCTGCCCCGTCCTCATGCGGGCCACGACCGCTCGCACATTGGTTTTGTGCTTGCTGGCCAAGGTCTTGAACAAGCTCCACCGCTGGAGAAACTCAAGCCTGTTCAGCTTGAAGCTCACATCCTTGGCGAGAGCATAGTAGTTCGCAAAACCCCGCAATTCGGCGTTGTAAGCTAGGACGATCTCAACGTCGCTGCAGCTGAGCAGCAGGCTACGATGACGCGGCTTCAACACCGACAGATCACCATAACCTTTTGCAGAAGCGAACGCGTGGACCTTCTCCCAAGGGACATGCAGCTGCATCACTTCCGACGGCGGCCTACGGAGGAAGCTTACGGAACCTTGTCGGCTCCGGACAACCCGTTGGCGTGTCGTATATGTGCGGACCTCATATCCAAGGAAGGCGGCTCCATCGCTCGCCTTGCGGATACCGCTTTTCTCCTCGGACACCGTGAGCGCCAGCGCCTCGGTCAGGAATGCCCTGACTTCGGCGAACACGCTTCGTGCATCCTCCTTGCTACCGATAACCCCAATCATGAAGTCGTCCGCGTAGCGACAGTAACGAAGTCGGCGATAACCGGGGTCCATCGCGTCTCTCGACGGGATGGACCGCTTTTGCGGCAGTAAGGTTTGGATTTTGGCCAAGGCGGCCGCAACCTTCACCTCGTCGACATTGTCTTTGGCCCGCAGCATGGTGACGCGCGTCCGTTGTTTCTGGATGCGTCCAGCCAGTCGCCGATATTCCGGGTTCGTGGCACGGACCTTCCCCCTCTCGAAAGCCGCGATCCGTTCCGCCATGAACATATCGAGTTCATGGAGATAGATGTTGGCCAAGATTGGAGAGACGATACCGCCCTGCGGAGTGCCGCTGTAGGTCCGGGTGTGAACCCGGTCTTCCATAACACCCGCCTGAAGCATGCGACCGATCAGACCGATGAATTTCTCGTCATCGATCCGTTTCCGCAGCAGCCGCAGGAGAATGTCATGGTCGATGTTCTCGAAGAACCCTGCGACATCCACATCTACGAGCCATTTCACCCCCGTCCATACGGCTTTGACGTGTTCAAGCGCCGTATGACACGACCGGCCCGGCCGAAATCCATGGGAGGCGTTCGAGAACACCGGCTCATAGATCCGTTCGAGCAGCTGCCGCGCCACTTCTTGAACGAGGCGGTCGTCACGTGTGGGAATCCCCAACGGACGCCGTTTGCCCTTGCCTTTCGGGATAAACACCCGACGCACTGGTTTGGGATCATAGGTCCCTGCCGTCACGCTGGCGATAATCGGGTCGAGGTCTTCCGGTCCGAAGTCCGCGAAAGTCTCGCCGTCAATGCCCGGCGTCATCGCACCCTTGTTGGATGCGATCTTTTGGAGCCCCTCCTCCCAAAGGAGGCGAGACCCCATCAGACGATAAAGCCCATTCACCCGTTTGCCCGACGCAACGAGCGTCGGAATGGCCTCCAACCGGCCTTTCACAGTTTCTGGCAGCATCAGCACACCCCATGATCGGTGGTTGAAGAATCACAGCTGCCGCCCTTCCCCCGGCCTTCCCCGCTTTCGGCCCGATCGCTCGAGACCTTATACGGTTGCACCGCCGCCTCCGAAGAGGTCGATGTCCCGGGCATTACCCCGGGCGTTTGAGTAATATGGCGGCTCCGTACCCATGCAGGCCGGCAGAAGCCGCCTGTTTAGGGCATCCCGTAGTTACGCTGAATGGAGATGCGGCGCGGTTAGGTGTCCCGTTCGTCCACTAAACCCCTCGACGAGAGGCGCACCGGATGGGCTGAGAAACAGACGGTCAGGACATGAGACCGCTGCCATCATCCGGACCTGGCGTGACAGTCGCTTTCGCCAGTATCGCTATATAGATTGCTGCAGACTGGGATTTAAGCAGTGTAGCCTTCACCATACGCACCTTGCTCTGACCGTCATCGCCTCGATTTGCGACTGAGACGCATCCGGCCTTTTCCCGAACATGCTATTGTTCCCCGTCCCTTTCAGGATTTCAGACCTTGTGAGGCCCGAGGTTAGTTCGGCGAGCAGAGGCATTCTCAACTTACCTCATCATCACTGATACTCCATTTCAGCGCCACAACGGCGCACTGTCCTTGTATCCAAATTGATGGCCATCGCGCGAGCGCGGGTTCCAGCGCACCAGGCAGACGACGGCAAAGACGCTTCCGGGAACGCCGGCGACCAGTTCCTGAGCCGCGGCGTAATAGGTGCGGTTCCCGGGACAGGAGGACGCCAGCACTCGGAGCCCGCGGGTCACGCCGTCGTCGAGCGTGCGTTCATAGGTCAGTTGCGCGTCGAGATAGGATTTGGCGGTCTTGTGGCCTCCCATCGACGTGAAGGGCATGAAAAGCCATCCCATGGGCGATCGTCCTTTCTGATGTTGAGAAACTGGCGCCCGAGAGCGGCTGAAGCCGGCGTCAGGCAGCGAGCGCGGGTGCCGGCGCGTCATCCTCGTGGCATTCGCCTTCAGCTGCGGCGCTGCCGAAGCTCTTGAGGTAGGCGAAGGCCTGCTCCGCCTTGGCGGCGGCATGGATGATCGCGGTCTTGTCGCCGCGGAGGATGCCGAGCCAATGCCCGACATAGCTCGCATGGCTGTCGTGCAGCACATTCGGCAGGCCCAGATCTGCGCAGCAGAGACCCGCCCCGATTTCGGCGACGAGCTCTTCGAACGCATAGGCCTTATCGCCGAAGCGCTTGCCGAAGGTGCGGGCCAGCCTGTCGGAGTGGCCCGACCAGTGGACGGTCTCGTGGCATCTCGTCGACGCGTAAAGATCCATGCTGCGAAACGAGGTGCGGCTCGGCATCTGGATATGGTCAAAGGTCGGCGTGAAGTAGGCCTGGTTGCCGCCATGGCGGACGTCGGCGGGGATCGCGTCGAAGAAGGCGTCGATCGCCGCCTGGCGCGTGGAGGGTTCCACCGGAATCTCCGCCTCTTCGGGCGCGTAGAAATAGGCCGGGAGCGCGTCGATCTGGTCGGCATTGAAGACGACATAGTGGCGAAGGAAGCGGATGTTCTTCTCGACCTCCTTGCCGGTTTCGGGATGCTCCTCGGTCTTCTTGAACGAGGAATAATAGACCGAGATCGCGCCGGTCTCGCCGCGCCGGACATTGGCACCGAGCGCCTCGGCCTGGCGATAGGTCATCCAGAAGCGTGAGCGGTAGCCCATCGCATCGCCAAGCGCCCAGAGATAGAGCGTGTTGATGCCGGTGTAAGGCGTCCCGCAGTGCCGGAGCGGGCGGCCGCCGGCGCCGCTGCACCGCCAAGGTCGCGACCAGGGCGGAACGCCTTCCTCGAGTTTGCGGATGATGAGATCCGTGATTTCCGCGGCAACGTCGCGGCTGGACCGACGTGAAGCTGTCATGGTGGGTACTCCCGTGCGGATGAGAAGGGAACCGCCGACGCGTGTCTGCGCGCCGGCGGTCAGCACTCCAGGAGGTGAGAGGCCTCAGGCCGCGAGCGCGTCCCGATCGTCCAGCTGAGGTTCGCCATCGGCGTCGTTCACCGCGAGCGTCTCCTGATCGACGCCCTGGTCCTCAGGCTCGTCGTCGACATCGAGATCGTCGGCGGGAGCAAAATCGAGGAACTTCATCGCGTTCGGGACCCAGGCCAGCGCCGCGTCGCGAACATCCGGCTCGACGATCGCTTCGCCGGCGAAGAGCTTGGCGCACGATTCCGAGATTTCGGACTTCTTCATCGTTGCGTGACGCGCCGTGAGCGCCGCCCCGCCGACATCGGCGAGCAAGGTCAGGATCGAACCCTTGCTGACCCGGTCGAAGAAGTTCTCCGAGGTCGGCCGCCACCAGCTTGCGACATCGATTTCCATGATGGTCGCAAGCCGGTTGTGCAGCGGGGAATGCTCGGCGCGGGAATTCGGCGCTTCGAGCGACATCGCGACGATATAGGCGAGCCAGGCCGCCTTGGCGTCGTCGTCGAGACCGCGGAAGGCCTCGAACCGGTCGACCTGCGACTGGTACTCGGTCCAGCCGGCATCGAGCCCGTCATGGGCTTCGGCGAGATAGCTACGGGCGCGGGTCGCAGGCTGCTCGCCAGTGACCGGGTCTTGGGGCGAGCGCGCGCGAATGGTCGAGCCATAGGCGCTTTCGGCGGTCATGCGATCGTCGATCATGACGAAGAGCGCATAGTCGAGCGCGAGGGCCGGGTGGCTGAGGAGCGTCGCTGCCAGGACGTCGCGCCGCTGCATCGCGAGCTCGTCGTAGAGCCGGGCGCTGAGCGGCTTGCCGCCCGGAGCCACCGCTTCCGGCCGGGAGGCCGGGCTCGCGGATTCCCTGCCGGCACCGCTCGGCCGGCTGCGCGAGCCTTTGTCCGCGGTGGCGCCCGTCTCGTCCTCGGTGCCGCCGATCCGGATCGGCTCCTCGCTGTAATATTCGGCGTCGAGCACCATTTCGCCCTTGGGCGTCAGCTTGAGGAAGGCGCCAACCAGCGGCCGCAGTTCGTCCGGCAGGACCGGCGCGACGTTGCGGATCGCATGCTCCTCGGCGCTGAGCTCGTCATATTCCTGGTCCAGCGCCTTATAGGCGTCCTCGCCGATGGCTTCGTCGTCCATCGCCACGGAAATCGCCTGCTGACGTTCCGCGATCTCCTGGAGCCGGCGCTGCTGTTCCTCGGTCAGGTCCGCGGCGGGCAGGATGACGCGATAGAGGCCGGCGGCGGCGCTGTGGGTATAGTTGGACGCGATCGGACGGATCCAGCCGAAGCCGAATTCCTCGCCGACGCGCTTGGCTTCCGCTTCCATGATGTCCGCGGCGAGCCGCTGCGCGATCTCGGGATTGACCCACTTGTCGCCGCTGTCGCTGAAGAGGTCGCGGTCGACCTTGCCGCCGGCGTCCGCGTAGCGGTCCTCGCCGACCAGGATGGCGACGGGATCGGTCGAGTTCATGGTTTCGTTGGCGATGACACGGCGGATGGTGTCGGCGTTGGAGTAGCTGGTGCCGTAGCTGTTCCAGACGAGCAGCTGCTTCTCCTGGTTCTCGGTCGACGCATAGGCCTTGGCGACGTCGAGCGTGATCGTGCCTTCGCTCAGCGCCTCGAAGATCGGTTCGGCGAGAGTCGCAAGGCGCAGGCGGCCCTCGACGAAGCGCCGGGTGAGACCTATCTCTATCAAGGCCGGACGTACAAATCGTATCGCGGCATGGGTTCTCTCGGCGCCATGGCGCGCGGTTCGGCCGATCGCTACTTCCAGGCGGAAGTGCGCGATACGCTGAAGCTCGTGCCCGAAGGCATCGAAGGCCAGGTTCCCTACAAGGGGCCGATGGACTCGGTCGTGCATCAGCTCGTTGGCGGCTTGCGCGCCGGCATGGGGTATCTCGGCGCACGCACCATCGCTGAGTTCCAGAAGCGAGCGAAATTCGTGCGCATCTCGAATGCCGGGATCCGCGAGAGCCACGCGCACGGCGTTCTGATCACGCGCGAGAGCCCGAACTATCCGGGCGTTTCCGGCTAGGGCCAAAGGAGTTGCAATGAGAGATACGGCGCTTCTCTACCCCGTTTTTGTGCAGGTTCTGCTCACCTTTTTCATCATGTTCTGGATGGCGAAGGAGCGGATCGGCGCGGTGCGCGAGGGCACCGTTGTCCGCAACGAGCCGGGCCAGCGGCCGACGTGGCCCAAGCGCGCGGCCATCGTTTCGAACGCCTATCACAACCAGTTCGAAATGCCGGTGCTGTTCTACGCGGTGTGCGCGTTCGCGATGCTCGCCAACGGCGTCGATGTTTTCATGCTGGTGTTAGCCTGGATCTACGTCATCCTGCGCATCCTGCATGCGGGCATCCACACCACATACAATCATGTGCCGCATCGCTTCGCGATGTTCGCGCTGAGCAACGTCGTGCTCGTCATCATGTGGTTGAAGCTCGCGCTGCACGTGATGTCGTCCGGCGTCGCGCCTCTATGAGGCCAGGGGCCCGGATCGCGGCGGCAATCGAAGTTCTCGACGAGGTGCTGCAACGCCATCAGCCGGTGTCGCTGGCGCTGCAGAGCTGGGGCAAGGCGCATCGCTTCGCCGGCTCAGGCGATCGCAATGCCATCGGGCACATGGTCTATGATGGGTTGCGCCGCAAGGCGTCGTCGGAAGCGATGCTGGGCTCGAATTCCTCGCGCGCTCTTGTCATTGGCGGCCTTGCCGCCCAGGGGCTCGCGCCCGATGCGATTGCCGCCATGTGCCGTTCGGCGGAACATGGGCCGCAAGAGCTGACAGCGGACGAAACGCAGGCACTGGAACGCGGGCTAGCGTCCGATGCCCCAGCATGGATCGCCGGCAACTATCCAGAATGGCTGGAGGCCTCCTTCAGGCGCGCATTCGGTGATCGGGCGGCGCACGAGGGGCAAGCACTGTCCGAGCGCGCGCCCGCCGATATCCGTGTCAACACGCTGAAAGCAAGACGCGAAAAGGTCCTGAAGGCGCTGAGCGGGTTTGGCGCGGTGGCAACCGACTATGTGCCGACCGGCGTGCGCGTTGCGGCTCCGAAGGGCGATGCGCGCACGCCAAATCTGCAAGCGGAAGCGGCGTTTCAGGCCGGCTGGTGCGAAATCCAGGACGAAGGCAGTCAGATCGCCGCCGCGCTTACCGGGGCCGGGCCGCGTCAGCAGGTGCTCGATCTGTGCGCGGGCGCGGGTGGCAAAAGCCTCGCGATGGCGGCGGTCATGCAGAACACCGGGCAGCTCTATGCCTATGATGCCGATCGCATACGGCTGAAGCCGATCCACGACCGTGTTCGCCGTGCGGGCGTGCGCAACATCCAGATCCTGCGTGCGCGCGACACGTCGGCGCTGGAAGCGCTGGGCGCGCGTTTCGACGTCGTCCTTGTCGACGCGCCATGCACGGGTGCCGGCACGTGGCGGCGGCGGCCCGATGCCAAGTGGCGGCTCAAGCCGGAAGCTCTGGCTTCGCGCATCGGGGAGCAGAAGGCGGTGCTTCGAGAGGGTGCCTCGCTCGTCAAACCGGGCGGACGGCTCGTCTACGTGACCTGTTCGGTACTGCCGGAAGAGAACGTCGATCAGGTCGTGTCATTCCTCGCCGAGCATAGCGACTTCAAGATCATGCCCTTTGCGGAAGCTTGGCGCTCGGCGCTGCCATCGGAGCCGCCATTGTCGGCCGACGGGTCTTCCGACACGCTGCTTCTCACGCCCGCGATGCACGGAACGGACGGCTTCTTCATTGCCGTTCTCGGCCGTGCGAGTTAGGTGACAGAGAAGAGAAATACGCACGAGGCACATCGACATGCAAAGTTTGAGCTCGCTGCTCGTGTTCGTCGCGCTCGTCTTCATGGCCGCGCTGACGGGAATGAAATTTAGTCCCGGTGCATGGTATGCGGCGCTCAACAAACCGGCGTGGACACCGCCCGACTGGCTGTTCCCGATCGCCTGGACGATCCTCTACGCGATGATCGCCATCGCCGGTTGGCTGGCCTGGAGGGCGGGCGGCGTATCGAGCGCCGTCGTGATCTGGGGCGCGGGCCTCGTTTGTAACGCGCTGTGGTCGTACATCATGTTCGGCCGCCACGAGATCGGCTGGGCGCTGGCGGACGTGCTGGCACTCTGGGTCGCGACCGCAGCTTTCATATGGGCGGCGTGGTCCCTCGATTACCGTGCTTCGCTGCTTTTCGTGCCATATCTCGTGTGGGTGTCTTACGCGGCGGCACTCAATTTTGCAGTCTGGCGCTTGAACTGAACGGCGCGGCTCAGGGTGAGGCGGGCGGCGCGGTCGGTAAACCTGTAGCGGCGGCAGATCAGCCTAACCTTATGCTTAACCAACCCAACCGAAAATAAAGCCGGCGTTCGGCGGCCTGGATGCCGATTGCGTCGCAATTCTCCGCAACAAACACGCTATGTGTTTGCGAAGAGAAGCACGGATTTGGGTCCGACTGCTGCGTCCACGGGGGGCCGGGACGGATGCGTCATAACAAAAAACGACAAGAATGATCTATCTGCCATTCGTCGACGGATTGCGCGCGATCGCGATCCTTTCAGTCGTTGCCTATCACGCGCTGCCGGCATCGCTGCCAGGTGGGTTCGTCGGGGTCGACGTATTCTTTGTCATCTCGGGTTTTCTGATCACGCGTCAGATCGCGGACGAGATCAGCAGGCGCACGTTCTCGCTGTCTCACTTCTTCCTGCGCCGGTTGCGCCGCCTCGTGCCCGCGGCGCTCGTATGCCTAGCGGTCGTGACCGTGCTCGCCGCCATCATTCTGCTGCCGAACGCCTTCCGCGACTACGGACGAAGCCTGCTCGCTTCGTCGATGATGTACGCCAACGTCTACTTCTACCTCACAGGTGGCTATTTTTCCGCGCCCGCACTTGAGACGCCGCTGCTGCACATGTGGTCGCTTGCGGTCGAGGACCAATTCTACCTGACGTGGCCGCTGTTGCTCATGCTGCTCATTCCGCGCGTCGGCAACACTACGATCCTTGTCACTTCGCTCCTGTTGATTGCCGCGTCGCTGGTGCTCTGCGAGGTCATGCTGCCGCGGTCGCCGGATTTCGTTTTCTACATGCTGCCGACCCGGGCCTGGGAGCTGCTGACGGGCGCGCTCATCGCGCTCGCCGCGGCTCGCATCCGTTTGCCGCAAGCCGCCGCCGAAGGTGTCGGACTCGCGGGTGTCGTCGCGATCGCAGCAAGCGCCGCTATGTTGAGTTCGCACGAGACATTCCCGGGGCTCTCGGCAGCGCCAGCGGTTTTTGGAACGGCGGCCGTGATCGTATCGGGACTATCGGCGCAAACTGCCGTCACCCGCTTTTTGAGCCTGCCGCCGGTCGTGTTCGTCGGCCTCATCTCCTATTCGCTCTACCTTTGGCACTGGCCGCTCATCGCCTTGTCCAGCTACGTGTCGGAAAGGGCGCTTACTCTACCCGAAGCACTCGGTGTCGTGGCCGCAAGTTTTGCCATCGCTTATTTGTCCTGGCGCTTCGTCGAGCGGCCGTTCCGCCTGCGTTCGCACGCAGCGGGCATGTTCGTCTGGAAGCGGGCTGATGTGACATTCGCCGCCTCCGGCGTTGGCGTCGCGGTCCTGCTCGCCTTGACCGGGGCGGGCATTTCGATCGCGAAAGGCTTACCCAGCCGGTTCGACGATACGGTGCAGCCGTTCCTCGATCAGATGGTGTCGGGCAATCCCTGGCGGCGCAAGTGCGACGACTTCCAGAACATCTTTCTCAACGATGACATCTGCAACTTCGGTCGCCGCAAAGCGCCCGGTGAATCATATGAGGTTGCGGTGTTCGGAGATTCGATGGCGGACCATTGGGTGCCGCTCGTCGCCAAATATGCAAAGTCAAATGCTCTGGCCGGACGGCAGGTGACGAACGGCGGTTGCGCCTTGCTTTTCGGTACGCCCGTTCCCGCCAGCCCGCCATCGAAGGCGCTTGAATGCGCCAACTACCAACGCGAAGCGCGCGCGTGGCTCGACGCCAACCCCGGTCTCAAGCTCGCGGTGATTTCGGGTTATTGGAGCAAGTGGACGCGCCTTCTCGATGAGGCCGCGCCTCCAGCACCTGCGAATGGTGCGGCTAGCGCAGCATCGGCTGCGACGAAAACGGACATCGAAAGCGCGATGCGCAAGACGATCCGCGTCTTCACCGAGCGCGGGATCAAGGTCCTTCTCATTGGTCAGATACCGACCTACGAGCGACTTCCGACTCGCTGCATCGTTTCGGCCAAGTATAGCAATACCGATCCGGGGCGCTGCGGCGTCACGGCCGAGGCGGCGGCCGAGGAACTGGGAGAATCCGATAGGGCGCTCAAGCTGCTGGCCGCAGGCAATCCCGCGCTAGAGGTATTTCTGCCGTCCAACGTCATGTGCGCGAAGGAGCGTTGCCCGCCCGTCGTCAACGGCATCATGCTCTACAAGAACGAGGCGCATCTCAATCGATTCGGGGCCGAATATCTGCGGCCTTTCGTGCGTTTTCCAGAGCTTGGTACGCGCGTCAACGTCCTGCCTTGACGCTAAGCAGTGAGGGTGATTTACCCGGCGCAAAGACGCGCCGCTCTTGGCGCGCGGCGGGCGATAGATGACCGGAAGCGTTCTTATTATCGACTTCGGCAGCCAGGTGACGCAGCTCATTGCACGACGCGTCCGCGAGACCGGGGTCTACTGCGAAATCCATCCCTTCCAGAACGCCGCGGCCGCCTTCGCCAAGTTGCGACCCGGCGCGGTCATCCTGTCGGGCGGTCCATCGTCGGTGACGGAGGATGGCTCGCCGCGCGCGCCGGCGGAAGTCTTCGCCGCCGGCATTCCGGTGCTCGGCATCTGCTACGGCCAGCAGACGATGGCGGAACAGCTCGGCGGCAAGGTGGAAAGCGGCCATCATCGCGAATTCGGTCGCGCGCTGATCGAGGTCAAATCGCCAAGTCCGCTGTTCGAGGGCGTATGGGCGCCGGGTGAGAAACATCAAGTCTGGATGAGCCACGGCGATCGTGTCACGCGTCTGCCCGGCGGCTTCGGCGCTATTGCTACTAGCGAGAACGCGCCTTTCGCGGCGGTGGCGGACGAAGCGCGCCGCTTCTATGCCGTGCAGTTTCATCCGGAAGTCGTGCACACGCCGGACGGCGCGCGGCTCATCGCCAACTTCGTGCACAAAATCGCGGGCCTCAAGTCCGATTGGACGATGGACGCCTACCGGCGCGAGATGACGGCTCGCATTCGCAAGCAGGTCGGCAAGGGGCGCGTGATCTGCGGGCTTTCGGGCGGCGTCGATAGCGCGGTCGCAGCCGTCCTCATTCATGAGGCCATCGGCGACCAGCTCACCTGCGTGTTCGTCGATCACGGCTTGATGCGCCAGGGCGAGGCCGAGCAGGTCGTCGGCCTGTTCCGCGATCACTACAACATTCCGCTCGTGCACGTGGATGCGTCCGAGCAGTTCCTGTCGGCGCTGGCGGGCGTTTCCGATCCCGAGACGAAACGCAAGATCATCGGCAAGCACTTCATCGACGTGTTCGATGCGGAAGCGGTCAAGATCGGCGGCGCGGAGTTCCTGGCGCAGGGCACGCTTTACCCCGACGTGATCGAGAGCGTCTCATTCTCCGGCGGCCCGTCGGTCACGATCAAGTCACACCACAACGTCGGCGGTTTGCCGGAACGCATGAACATGAAGCTCGTCGAGCCGCTGCGCGAGCTGTTCAAGGACGAGGTGCGCGCGCTC
>CADECN010000096.1 GCA_902825785.1 uncultured Hyphomicrobium sp.
ACGAGGCGTTCCTAAGCCCTAATGACTTGATTCCTCGATGACCGATCCCGCGCCGATCTCGATCATGCCTTCGGCCGCGAGCTTCAGCACGGAATCGACCATGGCGCGCCGCGCCTCCGCGACATCACGCGGTTGCGCGCTTGCGCCGCCCTGAAGCTCCGCCTCCGCCATGCGCCGTGCGCGCGGCGATAGAGCCGAAACAACTTTCTGCTGGAAGTCGCCATCCATACCTTGCAGCGCCAGCACAACCCGCTCGACGGGCACGCCATCCATAAGAACGGTCAGCGCCTTCGGCGCCAGCTTCGCAAGATCCTCGAACTTGAAGATCATCTTGCGAATCGCTTCAGCATCTTTCGGACGCAGGCTCGCGAGAAAGCTCAGGCTTTCGCTCGTTTCCGACTTCTCGAAATTACTGAGGATGCTGGCCAGCGCCACGTGCTTGTCGGCCGACCCCTTGTCGACCGCGAAGAACTCTTCATAGATAGACTGCTCGAGCGCCTCCATGACCGGCTGCTGCACGGTCCTGAGCCCGAGGGTGCGATTGAAAAGGTCGTTGCGGTGCGACGCCGGAAAGAGCTTCACGACCGCGGTCGCCCTCTCCGGCCCGAGCCGATATAGAAGATATGTTGCGATCTGCGGATGTTGACGGCTGAGATAGCCGAAAAGCGCATCATCCGGCAGATCGGGCAGGCGTGACCACACGTCCTGGCGTTCGTCGGATTGTCCGCTGGCGTCGGAAGCCGATCTGTTCTTCGTAATCGCGCCGCTGATCAGACGCTTCAGTTCGTCGGGCCGACCAACAAACGGCAGGCCCTGCCCGATTTTGCCGTCGAACTCCTCGACGATCGCATCGAGCTCCGCGCCGCTAAGCGTCGGCATGACTTCCGTCGAGCGCATGATGATGTTGAGCTCTTCGGAGTCGAATTTCTTGAGCAGGAGATCGGCTTTTTCCTTGCCGAGCGCGAGCAGCAGCAAACCGACCTTTTCAGGACCGGTCAACGTGCGCCGACTGCCACCCACTGCCGTCACGTTCATCCTCGCGTCGGATTATCGGCCATTCGGCGGCGGCGGGCCAACGTGTGTCAGCACCACGCCGAAGCGGGATTCCTCTTCGTCGAGCACGACGAGCTCGCCGCGCGCAATCAGCCTGCCGTTGACCAAGATGTCGACCGGCTCGCCCACTTTCTTGTCGAGCTTGACGACCGAGCCCTTGGCGAGCTTCGCGACGGACGCAAGCGGTAATTTGGCCGAACCAAGCACCACTTTCATGATGACCGGCAGGTCCATGATCATCGCGTTCCCCTCGCCGATCACGACGGAACCGCCCTGCGGTGGCTCTGACAGAGGTTGCGCGCTTTCTTCAAGTTGCGGCGCATCCATCATGCCGAGGCCCATGGCCGGCACGTCATCGAGAGTGAGGCCCGCGTCGGGCGCGAACCCCGCCAGTTCGACCTGGCCCCCTTCCATTGACCCGTTCGCCGCCATCTGAGCCTGCTCTTTCTTTCCTTCTCAGGCACAATCGCCTGCCAAACCTGTCACAACCTTGCGTAACGACGCCTAGATCAGTTCGTAGGGTTCATCATCCGCATCGTACGGCCGCTCGATCCGCAAAAGCAGGCTGCCGCCACTCTTGCCCAGTTCGCACCAGAACACCGGCCGGTGCTCCGCATCGAGCCGCACCGTCGAAACGGACGTGCATTCTAGATTGATCATTTGGCCAACCGCAAAACGGCTGACTTCGCTAAGCGCGATCGGCCGCTCTTCCAGGACAGCCTCGACGCCTACGAAAGCCCGGGCAATCTCTTCCGACAGTTGTCGCGACCAGTCAGTCTGAACCTCTGGTTCGATCGAAACCGCCTCGGACGCCGGCGCCTGAGCGAGAGTTGCGCGAATCGGGTCTATGGCCGCGAGCGGGATAATGACAGCTATCGTACCGACCTCGCCCAGCCATTCGACAGAAAGACGGGCCGTTATCACGGGCGAAGCGGGACGGATGAGGTGCTCTGCTTCGAGCTTTTCCGCTACCGCCACCACTTCAAACGTGACGTCGACCAGAATCGAAAAAGCATTGGTGAGTGCGCGCGCCAGGCGCTTGTAGAGAACACCGATAATATTGCTTTCGGTCCGTGAGACCGGTCGACCCGACGGACGCGGAGGTGGCGGGGTCTCTCCGCCGCAGGCGACCTCGACAAACAAGGCGGACATGGTCGAATCGGAAAGGAAGTAGACGCGCTGTCGCCACTTCTCCGCCCAAACCGCACCAACGACGCCTCCGTTGGGCGCAGCTGAGGCTTCCGCAAACGTCGCGGTCATCACGTCGACCAGGCGAATCTTTGGTTGTAGGTAGACGACGGATTTTGCTTCATCCGTCAGTTCCTTTGGCAGTTGCCCCAAAACCGAAAGCAAGCCGGGCAGCCGTTCCGGGCGGTTTTGTCCCGCCGTAAGGGCCTTCGCTATTGGCTGCGCGGTTATGGCGTATGTCGCGGCATCCGTCACGGACTACGCCGCCTCTTTGGTCTTGGCGCCCGCGCGATCGCCGCCGCCCATCGTGGCGGCTTCCACCGCGTCGATCGTCGGACGCTCGTAAGCCGAGATTGCTTTTCGGCCGTGTTCGATGGCGACCTGCGGCATGGCACCGTTCATGAACGCCAGCAAGGACTGCTTTACGATCACATAGAGGCGGAGGTTCTTGTCGCGAACCACCTTCACCTTGGTCGCCAGCGGACCGACGATCGAGTACGAGAAAAAGATGCCGGCAAACGTGCCGACGAGCGCCGACGCAATGAGCTGACCGAGAATTTCGGGCGATTGATCGATGGCGCCCATCGCCTTCACGACGCCGAGAACGGCCGCGACGATACCGAGCGCGGGCAGTCCATCGCCCACTGCTACGAGCGCATGTTGCGCCTTCATCTTGTCGTGCCGGACTGTGTCGATTTCCTCATCCATCAGCGCTTCAATCTCATGGGTGCGCGCGTTCCCCATGATGATGAGCCGGAAGTAATCGCAGATAAACGTCGTAAGCTCTTCATTCTCAAGGACAGTTGGCGATCTCTTGAAGACGTCCGCCTCGCCCGGCGCATCGATTATCGTTTCGATCTCGGCACGCGAGCGGTTGCGCAATTCCCGCATCATGAAGAAAAGAAGCGACAGCAGCTCGATGTAGTGCCGCTCGGTCGGCACCGAGTTCTTGAAGGCCTCGGTCGTCGCCTTGCCCGTATCCTTGATGGTCTTCATTGGGTTCGCGACGACAAACGTACCGACCGCCGAACCGCAGATGATCACATACTCCCAGGGCTGCCAGATGACGGCCACATGCCCGCCCATCGCCATGAAGCCGCCGAGCATGCAGATGAGCGTTATGGCAAGGCCGGCGATGATGGTCACGAGCACTGTCCCGGATTGGAGTTCCCCAGGCTCTATCAGCGAATGTTTGCCTTGCGCGGAACTTGTAGCGGACCGTCAAAGTGACCCCCAACCGGTCAGGCTCCTGCAAGCCGATGCATTGTAACATCAGTGGATTGAATGGTGAGCGTGCGGGTAGAGGCTCATTGGGCGGACGAAGCCGTGAGCCGACCGAAGGCTCGCCCAACCAGGACCGGATCGCAGGACCGCAATGCAATCCAAGATCTACGTCGCGATGTCGGCCCAGCTCTCGCTCAACCGCCGACTCGAAACCGTTGCCAACAACGTCGCCAACACCTCGACTGCCGGATTTCGCGCCGAAGAAATCTCCTTCGAAGAATTGATGTCCAAGGCCGGCGGCGAACCGGTCAGCTACGTTTCGCGCGGAAAAACACACCTCTCGATGGCGGCCGGCGAGTTGACGAGCACCAGCAACCCACTTGATATCGCGGTTCGCGGCGACGCATGGTTCGCCATAGAGACTAACAACGGCACGGCCTACACGCGCGACGGCCGGCTGCGCATGGACCCCGATGGAACGTTGAGAACGCTTTCGGGCTTTCCAATGCTTGATTCGAGCGGGTCTCCCCTCCAACTCGACCCCAATGGCGCGACGCCACTGATCTCGGGCGACGGCACCGTCACTCAAGGCACCCGACGTCTGGGAGCGGTTGGCCTGTTCCGCATGGATCCGAATGCCAAACTCGTTCGCGGCGAGGGCGCCTCAGTCATTCCCGACGTCGTTCCGACGCCCGAGCTCGATTTCGCCTCAAGCGGAGTCGTCCAAGGCTTCGTGGAGAAATCCAACGTCAACGGCATCACCGAGATGTCACGCCTGATCGCAATACAGCGCGCTTTTGAAGCCGTGACCGGCACAATCTCGGAAATGGAATCAGCGCAGCAGGACGCAATCCGCATCCTTTCCGGATCGTAACGCGCCATTCTGCGATACCACGCACGGCAGGCGCCCCGCAGCTTAGGTTGACCAGGTCCTTATGAGCGCATCGTCACAACCCTTCGAAGCGCTAGATCGTTTGAACCGCCTTGTAACGGCCGCGACCACGGCGCGCCCCGCATTTTCCGCCCAAGGCACCGTCGCGCGAATCAGCCCCAGCTTCATCACCGTTGCCGGGCTCTCCCGTTTCGTTTCGATCGGTGAAGCGGTCTCGATCGCAACCTCTTCCGGCGAACTTATCGCAGAAGTCGCCAACATTGACCGCGAAACGATCAACGTCACACCTGTCGCCACGGGCATGAAGGTCGAACTTGGAGCCGGCGTTACGGCGCTGTGCGGCCCAATTTCGCTCTCTCCGCACGAAAGCTGGCTCGGACGCGCCGTGAACCCGATCGGCGAGCCTATCGACGATCTCGGTCCGTTGCAGCCCGGACCTAGAACGATCCCGATTCACACCGGCGCGCCGAAGGCGATGAGCCGCGAAAGACTCGGCAAGCACCTGGTAACAGGGGTCAAGGCGATCGACCTTTTCACGCCGATCTGTGCTGGCCAGCGCATCGGCATATTCGCCGGTTCCGGCGTCGGCAAATCGACATTGCTGGCAATGCTGAGCAGAGCCATGGCCTTCGACGTGGTTGTCCTCAGTCTCGTCGGCGAGCGCGGCCGCGAAGTTCGAGACTTCCTCGACGACGCCATGGCCGAATGCCGTGACAAGGTCGTCGCCGTCGTTGCCACCGCCGACGAAAGCCCGATGATGCGTCGCCTCGCCCCGACATCGGCGATGTGTCTCGCCGAATATTTCCGCGATCTCGGGCGCAACGTCCTGCTGATTGTCGACTCCATCACACGCTATGCACACGCAATCCGTGAGCTGGCGTTAGCCAGCAACGAGCCGCCGGTCGCGCGAGGCTTTCCGCCAAGCGTATTTGGCGCGTTGCCGCGCTTACTTGAACGCGCCGGACCTGGCGCCGAGGGCTCCGGCACGATATCGGCGATTATCTCCGTGCTTGTCGATGGCGACGATCACAACGATCCCATTGCCGACGCTGTTCGCGGCATCCTCGACGGCCACATCGTTCTCGACCGCGCGATCGCCGCTCAAGGCCGCTACCCGGCGATCAACCCGCTCGCGTCGATCTCACGCCTCGCGCCGAAGATCCGCGGCAAGAACGAGGCCGCATTCGCCTCACAGCTAATCGAACTGGTTTCGCGCTTCGAGGATTCCCGAGACTTGCGAACGATCGGCGGATATCGACCTGGCGGAGACGCACAGCTCGATCGTGCCGTTCAAATCGTTCCGCGCCTGTACGATGCCGTGAAACAGGACCTGAATGATGCGCCGGTCGCAGACGTTTTTGCCTACCTGGCAGAGAAGCTCCAGGCACCCCCAAATTGAAATGCGTCTCGCTCCAGGCTGATAGATGAGCGTTTCGGGACCCGACGCACGTTCACTCGCCACCGAACTGGTATCGGAGGCACGTCGTCGGTTGCTTGAGGCGCTACTGCGTCCGCGCGCGACAACCGGCGTAGCGAACGCTAAACCAGCGCAGGGGGCCACTAACGCAAAGCTGGTACCGTCGGGTTTGGACCCGGGCCGAACACGGCTCGCCGCAAAGATGCTTGACGCTCAGATGCTCGAGGTCGCGTCTGCGGAAGGAAATAAATCGGCGCCAATCGAGTCAGCCGCCGCACGCGTCGTCTCAAACTATCTCGCTCAAGAGTCGCCGCGCGCGGCAAGAGCAGATGCGGCTTTTCCTTCCGACAGACCCGACACTGCACAGCAGACAATTGCGGGCGCGCGCGCGGATCTCGTGGTCGCACTCGGATCTCCGCTTTTCGGGAATCGTCAGATCGAGGACGTCGACACATTGACCGCGCCAAAACCGAAAGACCGCCACCAAGATCGCCGGCCTCTGCCGGCTGAGGCAGCCATAACGCAAAAGCACATACACACGCGCACGTTACTCGCGACCTTGATGGTCGCCGCCGGCGTGCTGCTATTGACGTTTATTTTCTGAAAGGCGAGCCCCTCAGGCGACGTCGTCGAACAACTCGAGCGAACCGCACGCGTCGACAAAGCCTTCATCGTCCGTCTGCATGGCAAGCCGCCGGCTGAGAGCGGTGAGCGTCACCGACTGCGACGCCTTCACGGCATCGACGCGACAATCACCGGGTACGATCCGGGCCGCATCCAGAAAATCTGCGATACCGCTGATGCTTTGGCGCAGTCGGTCGAGCGTCTGAAACTCGTAGACCGATTGCGATCCACCAAACCCGCCCGCGACGACGAGATTTCCAACAAGCGCTTCTAGTCCATCTACCGAGGTTGCCAACTCGCGCAACTCCGCGCTGATCGTCTCCAGCACGTCCACCATTGGCACCAGAGTTGTATCCAGTGCGTCGCCTGCCTTCACATCCAACTCGCTCACCTTCGTCTCCATACAGGCACTCGCGCTAAAACAACTCAAGTTCGCCGGCATTGACGACAACCGGACTGATCGTGGCAACCGGACGAACCTCCAGAACATGCGGCCCATTTACGAAGCTCTGACGCGCCCGCCCGGATACAGGCCAATATTGAATGCGTCTGCCGCGATTACCGCCGCCGCTGCCCGGCTTCAGCGCAATCCCTTCATTCTCCAAAAAACGCTCTGCGAACCCAACGTTACTGCTGCCAATATCGAGCATGCCGCCGATCATGCGAGCGCCGCCGAACACCTTGGCTTCGAGCCTTTCGCGCCGCGCACCCGCCTTGAGAAGTCCATTGACTAGGAGTTCCATCAGGTGCACGCCGATGCGTTCATCGGCACCCCGACCGTCGCTCGACGTCCCCGGAAGCAGAAAGTGATTGATGCCCCCAACCTTGGCTACGGGATCGCGGATGCAGGCCGCCACGCACGACCCAAGCAGCGTCGACACCATCACGGCGGGATCGTCCGTTACGTAGAACTCTCCCTGGACGATGTTGATCCGTCGCTCGTGTCGACCGTCGGTCATGTCAGCTTTCCAACCACGGCCTCGACGCACGCCTTCAGCTGCGGCACGGTGAACGGCTTGGCGAGGAAGTTATTCAGGCCCCACTTCTTGCCTTCATCGATGAGAGTCTTGTCGCCCTTACCGGTGACGAGAATGAAGCCGACTTTGCTCGTGGGCCCATGCTGGCGCAGAACCTTGAGCAGCTGCAAGCCGTCGATCTTCGGCATGTTGTAGTCGGAAATCACGAGATGGCAGGGGCTCGCGGCCATCAGCTTGATGGCTTCCTCTCCGTCCTTGGCGACCTTGACCGATTTCAATCCGATCTGGTCGAGTCCATCGGTCAGCAGCGCGCGGCTTACCGACGTGTCGTCGACGACCATGATCAGCAATTGCTGCATTGAGGGCATTTCGACGTCTCCTTGTCGCGCTATCCGGCTGAGGTTTCTGAGATGATCGCCGAGCCGATACGCTCAAGCGAAAGCTGCGTTTGAACGGCTCCCAATTCCATGGCCGCTTTAGGCATCCCGTAGACGATGCTGCTGGCCTCGTTTTGTCCGAAGGTTTTGCATCCCACGTCGCGCATCGCGCGCAGGCCCGCGGCACCATCTCTGCCCATGCCCGTCAGAATGACGCCGACCGCATTCGGCCCGCACGTCTTGACGACCGAGTTGAACAGCACGTCGACCGAAGGGCAGTGACCGTTCACCCTGTCCGAGACCCGAAGCCGGCAGCGATAGTCGCCTCCGTTCCCCAAAACTTCCAAATGCGCATTGCCACCTGGCGCCAGATACACATGTCCCACCTGCAGTCGAGAGCCGTTGCTGGCCTGTTGGACGCTAGCAGCACAAAGCCGATCGAGACGCTGCGCGAAGCTTTGTGTGAAGCTTTGCGGCATGTGCTGGGTGATGACGGTTGGCGGGCAGTTTGGCGGAAAGTGAGAAAGCACTTCGATCAACGCCTCGACGCCACCCGTAGAGGCTCCGATCGCCACCACACGACCATCGGGAACATAGGCAACATCGCGCGCCGCTGCGTCCGAAGCGCTCTTGCTCGCTGAAGTACGATCGAACGCGCGCGAACGCGCCTTCGCCGAAGCCGCGATCTTGACCTTGAACGGCAGCTCCTCGAAGTTGTGTTCGTTGCCGGGACGCGGCTTCTCGATGCAATCGATCGCGCCGATCTCCAGCGCTCGAATCGTTTCGTCAGCGCCACGTTTGGTAAGCGTGGACACCATGATGACGGGCGTTGGCCGAAGTCGCATGACTTTCTCGAGGAACTCGAGACCGGTCATTTTCGGCATTTCGACGTCGAGTGTCACGACATCAGGATTGAGCGCCTTGATCGCCTCGCGCGCTTCATAAGGATCGCCGGCCTCGCCCACGACCTCAAGCTCGGGGTCCGCGCTGATTGCCGAAGCGATGAGAGCCCGCATCGTCGCCGAATCGTCAACGATTAGTACCTTGACCTTCTTCATTGCCTTGCACCGTCCCGCTTCACGTACGTCGTGATGCCGCCTTGATCCATCTTGCGCCCGACCTCGTCGGAGAGACGTTCCGAATGCCCGATATAGAGAGCGGCTTTGGGAGCCAGCAGCTTCTCGAACCGGTCCCAGAGCATCACTTGCGTGGGTCGATCGAAATAGATCACGACGTTTCTGCAGAAGATCGCCTGGAAATCGCCCTTCATTGGCCATCGTCCGAGCAAATTGAGTTCGCGGAAGGAGACCAGTGCGCGCACGTCCCCGATCGCCTGCCAGCGGCGCGCACCGTCGGAAGCCACCGCCTCGAACCAGCGCCGGCGCAACTCGGCCGGCACATCCGCAAGCTCGTGTTCCTCGTAGATCCCGCGTCGGCCGTGCTCGACAACGAACGGATTGAGGTCGGTCGCTAGAATTCGCACATCCAATCGCGGCGCTTCCGGGAGCACCGAAAGAACCGTCAAGGCCATCGAATAGGGTTCCTGCCCCGTCGAGCACGCGGCCGACCACATACGCACGCGCTCACCGCGGCGGGCGGCTTCGATCAGCGGCTTGAGGACCTTTTCACGCAGGTGGTCAAAATGGTGGGGTTCGCGGTAGAAGCGCGTCACGTTGGTGGTGATCGCGGCGATCATCCGTTGCCGCTCGTCTTCATCGTCGCGCACGAGACTGCAGTACGCGTGAAAATTATTGAGCCCGTGCTCTCGCAGCCGCTTACCCAGTCGCGAATAGACCAGCGCCGCTTTCGAGGGCGGCAGTTCGATCCCCGATGTCGTCTTGACGATCGCGGCTATCTCGGAAAAATCGCGCACGGACATTGGGAACTCGCCGGGCACCATCGGCGCGTCCTCACTCGTCACATGGCGGGCGAGAGCGTGGCTCATGCTGCGGCTTTTCTGTCGGCATCGAGAACATTGTCGAGCGTGATGACGCCGATCATCCGCCCATCGATGGCATGCACGCCCCGCACGAACGACTTGGCCACTTCGGATGCGACCTCGGGCGTCGGCTGCATGACGGAATCGGCGACGGTCAGGATGTCGGAGACGGCATCGACCAGCAATCCAATGAGCTTGCGCTCCACCTGCACGACGATAATGACGCTGCGTGGTGTCGGCTCGATCATCGAAAGGCCGAAACGACAGGCCAGATCGACGATAGGGAGCACGGCGCCCCGCAGGTTGATGACGCCGCGCATGTGGCGCGGCGAGTGCGGCAGCGGCGTCGCTGGCGTCCAACCACGAATTTCTCGGACCGACATGATGTCGACGCAGTATTCCTGCGCCCCGATGCGGAACGCGACGTACTCGCGCGCCGATGTGACGGATGCTTGAGGGGTGTTGTCCTGCATAACCCTATCCTCCCGTGCCTGTGCGCAATTCCGGAGCGTCGATGTCGCCGCGCGACAGCTGCAGCACACCGTCGACATCAAGGATCAGCGCGACGCGCCCGTCACCGAGTATGGTTGCCGCCGCAATCCCCTGAATGGTCTGGTAATTGACGTCGAGGCTCTTGATCACGACCTGGCGCTGGTCCTGAATGCCGTCAACGAGCAGCGCGCTGCGGCCGCCGCCTTCGACCTCAACCAGGATGACGACGCAGTTCTCCGGATCGGCCGGCTCATCGCGCAGCCCCAATTCGCACCCGACGTCGATCAAGGGAACTATTGTATTGCGGATCGCAATGACGCGGCCGTCGGCGCCGAGCGTGTGGATGTCGCTCACGCGCGGCTTCAACGTTTCGATAATTGCGGTCAACGGTACGACCAGCGTCTCCTCATTGACGGTTACGACCATGCCGTCCAGAACCGCGAGTGTCAGCGGCAAGCTGAGTGAGAACGTCGAGCCCTTGCCGGGACGTGACGTGATGCTGATGCGGCCGCCAAGGGCGTTGATCGATCGCTTGACCACGTCCATACCGACGCCGCGACCGGAAATATTCGAAACCGTCGCCGCCGTTGAGAAACCGGGCAGGAACAGAAGATTGTCGATCTCGCTGTCGCTGAGCTGAGCGTCGGCCGGAATGAGGCCCTTCTTGATCGCGGATTCCTTGACCTTCGGCCGGTTGATCCCGGCTCCATCGTCCTCGATCTCGATGACGATACGCCCTGAACGATGCGCCGCCGAAAGCCGAACCGTGCCTTCGGCCGGCTTGCCGTTTGCTACGCGAACCTCTGGCGACTCGATGCCGTGATCGACCGCGTTCCGGATCATATGCGTCAACGGCTCGGCGAGACGCTCGACGACAGTCTTGTCGACCTCAGTCGATTCGCCATCCGTCTTGAGCCGAACTTCCTTGCCGGTCGCATCCGCCACCTCGCGCACGGTGCGCGACATGCGCTGGAACAGCGGTTTTACCGGCTGGGCGCGAATTGCCATCACGCTTTCTTGGATCTCGCGCCTCAATTGCTCGAGCTCGTC
>CADECN010000097.1:0-8006 GCA_902825785.1 uncultured Hyphomicrobium sp.
AGCGTAGGCGAAGCCAACGGATTTACAGTCCGTCCCCTTTAGCCACTCGGGCACCTCTCCGTCCGCGCCCGCGACAAGGTCGCAAAACGCCAAGCGACAAGTCGCAAACGAAATCGCCCTGCCGGAGCCGGCAGGGCTTGCACCGCGTTATGTTCATGCCCCCCTTTCCTGTCAATCGGAAAAGCGGCAAGGTCCGCGCCCGATGGCCGGCAGGCCTTGACGGCTCGGAGGGCTCAGCCTGAAAAAACACACCACAACAAAAGCGCCGCACGCCAAGCCGCCGCGCACCAGCGAGACCGACGCTCATTTTGCGGCCCGTCGTCGTGCCGAAAAGCATAAGCGCGACCGCGAGCTCGGCCCTCTGGAGGTCCTTGAACCGCCCCTGCGACTGTTCGGTCTTCACGCTGTCGAGGCCGCGCTAAAAAACCCCGCCCGCGTCGTCAACAAGCTTCTGCTGACAGAAAATGCCGAGCGCCGTCTTGTGGAAACCACAGGTCCGCTGCGCCATTCGGTCGAACGTGTCAGCCCGCGCGATCTCGACCGTCTGCTTGGAGAGGACACCGTGCACCAAGGCGCGGCCCTTGAAGCCGAGCCCTTGCCGGAGCCGACCTTCGAAGCGCTTGCCGCGAATGCCGCCGGTCAGCCGGTCATCGTGCTCGATCAGGTCACCGACCCGCACAACGTCGGCGCCATATTACGCTCCGCTGCGGTATTCGGAGCAGCAGGTCTGGTCATGACACGCCGCCATAGCCCGCCCCTTAATGGCGTGCTTGCGAAGTCCGCCTCGGGCGCGCTCGAACTCATCCCGATCGCCCTGGTCCAGAACCTTGCAGCCGCGCTTGATGAACTCAAGTCGGCAGGCTTCACGCTTGTCGGCCTCGATGGAGAAGGGGAAGCTCAGCTCGAAGACCTTGACCTATCGGGGCCCACCGCGCTGATCATGGGTTCCGAGGGGAAAGGACTGCGCGATTTGACGCGCAAGAGCTGCGATGTGCTCGCGCGCATAACAAGTGAAGGCCCGATCGCCAGCCTCAACGTCTCGAACGCCGCCGCCGTCGCCCTCCACACCGCCGCAATGTCACGCCGAAAATAAATGCCGGCCCGAAACGATCGGGCCGGCATCAAATTCAATGAGAGCAATCGCGTTTGTCGCGGACTGCTTAATCACAGACGAGAGGGCGTTCGCACACGTAGCGTCCTCCGCGACACACATAGTCGCCATAGCGGTTTTCGAAGCAGCGTCGGCCGGTCCAGCGGCACTCGCGCGGGCCGCGATAGCAATAGCCGCCGTCGTCATCGTAGCGCGAATAGTAGCGCGGACCATCGTAGCGATCGGCGTGCGCCGCAGCGCCAAGAATGCCGAGGCCGATAATACCGGCAGCGATACCGAGGCCAACGCCGCGCCGCGCCTCTGCCTGCGGAGCCGTCGCCATCGTGACGCTAAGCGCCATGACGAGCGCCATTAGCGCGTTGGTGAGCTTCTTGAGCATGGTATGTCTCCGAATGGATTTCGCCGCGATCGGCGGCCACGCTTCACTGTCCCCGCGCGGCACGTCTGGATTCACAGGTCTGGGTTCACAGGCATGTAAAGCTGCTCCACACCACATGAATATGGCATGAACGCGCTCACGCGCCGGAAGTTCAACCGCGCGAGGTTGCAAGCAATTGGTTGAGAGAGTTTCAGTCGCGCTGGTGATTACCAGTCGCCGCGAGGATGGCCACCGTAGTGCTGGCGGTGCCATTCGACGTGCCGATATTTGCGACGCGGCGCACCCCACGACTCGAAATAGGGCGGCAGAGCCCCTGCGTACCGCTTGATGCGCGGTGCGCCCCAGTAATTCGAGTTGTAATAGGGATAGTAGCCGTTCGGACGATACCGATAGGCATAACGATCTTCGAGGTAGTCGGCGTAAGCTTGGCTGTACGGCCGATCGCGCCGGTCAGGACGGTCGAAGGCGGAAGCCGACGTGACAGCCGAGAGCGCTGCAGCGGCCGAGGCGATGGCCAGGATGACTTTCAGGCGCATAACGGGCTCCGTCACGGTTGGATCGACGCGATGCGGTGAAAAACTCGCGGGCGCGCGACCCAGTAAGATTCCAGTAACTCTCGCCCAGAATATCTAAGAATCGATTAAATGCCACCCCGCTTGGCGTCTTGCGCGACAGGGGTCACCCGCGCGCAACATACGGATATTGGACCTTAATCAATTTCCAACCCTATAGCCGCGAAACTGAGCGTTGGGCGATTCGGCCGGCCATCGCGGACCCGGCCGGAAGGGCGAGCGGTAAATATGCCGCCGCCGGGAACGCGGAGCGGGAAAGCACGTGCGGCGCAATTCGAAAGCTGGAAATGACGACGCCGTACGCATGACGGCTGCCATGCGGCGGCTTGAAGAATTGCTGCAGAACCCTGGTCCCGGCATCATCGTCTCGCCGCCGGGCGAAGCAAGCCGCGCCCTCTACCACCGCGCCGACGAACCGGAACATAACGCACCGCCGATAACGCTGGCGACCGAGCAAGTTCCTGACCGCAAGCAAAATCCGGAACGGCCTACTACCGCCCAAACGACGAAACCGGATCTTGCGACTGACGATATTTTCGCCCAGTCCCTGGCCGCGTCAATGCCGCCTATGGCGACGCAATCTCGCAAACCCGAAGCGCCCGCAGCAACGCCGCCACAACGGCCCACGCCCCGCGTCACGGAAAAAACCACACCACCACCGCAGGCGTCAAAGTCCGCCGCCGCGATGCCACCCTCGTTGCGCAAGCCCGCCGCCTCGTCGGGCGGTCTGTTCGGTATCTTCCTGACGTGGCTGCTCGGCCCGCGCGATAGCGAAGTGAAGGACGCTGTCGCCGCCAGCCGTCGCGCCTTCCACGCGACATTTCTGTTCAGCGCCGTCATCAACATCCTGATGCTGGCCGGCCCGCTGTTCATGCTGCAGGTCTACGACCGCGTGCTCACGTCATCGTCCTTTCCGACGCTCATTTCGCTGTCGCTGATCACGGCCGGACTTTACGGCATCATCGGAATGCTTGAACTCGCGCGCTCCCGCATCATCGGACGCGTCGGCGCCGAGATCGACCTGCGCTTGAGCGACCGCATCTTCGAAGCATCGCTGCGCAAGAGCCTGGCCACGCATGCGACCGGCGGCTCCGCCCTGCGTGAACTCGACAGCTTCCGTCAGTTCATCTCCGGTCCGGCTCCGATCACCTTCTTCGACACGCCCTGGACGCCGGTCTATTTGCTGGTGATCTTCATGGCCCACTGGATGCTGGGCGTCACCGCTACAATCGGCACCATCATTCTGCTGGCACTTGCTTGGATCAGCGAACAGCGCGGACGCGCGCCGCTTCTCGCCGCCAACCACGCGGTCGGCAAGAGCCTCGAGATGGCCGATGCCGGAATGCGCAGCTCCGAAGCCATCACCGCGATGGGTATGCTGGGCGCCTACCGCGCCCGCTGGCAGCAACTCAATGGTGAGGGCCTGGGCTGGCAGCTACTCACATCCGACCGGCTCGGCGGCATCTCATCGTTCACGAAGGCGATGCGACTGCTGCTGCAATCCCTCATGCTGGCAATCGCCGCTGGCCTTGCCATCACCGGACAGATCTCGGCCGGCTCCATTATCGCGGCGACGATCATCTTCGGCCGCGCGCTCGCCCCCGTCGAACAGATCATCGGCCACTGGCGCGGCTTCATCAAGGCACGCGAAAGCTACTTCAAGCTCGAGGACGTACTGAACTACGCCCCGCCATCACGTAGCCGCACCGAGCTGCCGCGTCCCAAGGGCATCCTCGACGTCGAAAACATCCGCGTCGCAGCGCCTGAATCGCGCATGACCATCCTTAACGGCATCTCGTTCTCCGCCCGCCCCGGCCAGATGCTGGCGATCATCGGCCCGAGCGCCTCCGGTAAGTCGACGCTGGTGCGAACGATCGTGGGACTATGGCCGCCCTTCGGCGGAACGGTCATGCTGGACGGCGCCCGCATCGATCAATGGCACCCCGAAGATCTCGGCCAGCACATCGGATATCTGCCGCAGAGCGTCGAGCTTTTTGCGGGCACCGTGCGCGAGAACATCTGCCGCTTCCGCCACGATGCGAGCGACGAAGAGGTCGTCGATGCGGCGCGTCAGGCCCACGCGCATGACTTGATTTTGGCGCTACCCAAGGGGTACGACACCGAACTCGGCGCCGCCGCGACCTATCTCTCCGGCGGCCAGCGCCAGCGCATCGGGCTGGCGCGCGCGCTCTTCGGCGCACCCCCGCTTGTCGTGCTGGACGAACCCAACGCTAATCTCGACCGCGCCGGTGATGAAGCTCTTTCCGCTGCCATCGACGGTATGCGCGAACGCGGGCAGACGATCGTGCTCGTCTCGCATCGCGTCCAGGCCATCGGCAAGGCCGATCTGCTGCTCGTGCTCGAGCGCGGGCAGCAACGCGCCTTTGGCCCGCGCAACGAAGTCATGAAGCTGTTTCAACCCGCGGCAACGCCCAAAAGGCGAGTGGGAGACGAAGCGGACAAATCTAGTCACAACGCCGTGGCCGATGACGAGAAGGTCGCGTTGCAAACCGTAGGGAGCGACGCGGCATGAAGCTCTCTGCTTTCGTCTCTAGCGGCAACCCGACACCAAGCACCGACCTCGAGTGGCATGCGACGGAGCCTTGGGTGCGGTTCGGAACGCGCGTCGTCGTCTTTCTATGCGGCGGGCTGCTGATCGCCTCCATGGTGCTGTCGATCTCGGGCGCCGTCGTCGCGACCGGCGCCGTCTCCGTCGACGGCCAATATAAGGCCGTCCAGCACTTGGAAGGCGGCATTGTCCGCAAGATCCTGGTGCGCAACGGTGACCGCGTCGACGCCGGCCAGGAACTGGCGCAGATCGACGCTGCGCAAGTTCGGGCGAACTACGCCGCGACGACCGCCCGCGTCGCCGAACTCGCCATCCAGGAAGCCCGCCTTCTCGCCGAGCGCGACCTGAAAGACCGCTTCGAAGCACCGGGCTCAATCACGGTGACGGACGGCGATAACACCAAGGTGCTTGCAGCCCAGCAGACGTTGTTCGAAGCACGCCGCCGCGCCTATCTCGGCCAGAAGACGCTTTACGGCGAGCGCATCACGCAAGCAGAGAGCGAACTGACGAGCACGAACGCGCAATTGAAGGCGCGCGCCAAGGAGCGTCAGATCAACGAGACCGAGTACGCCAAGCTGAAACCGCTGTTCGCGCAAGGCTACGTCAGCCAGCCGCGCATGAGCGGCATAGAGCGCGAACTCGCCCGCCTTGGCGGCGAAATCGGCGCACTTGAAGCCAATATCAATAAGACGCGCGCGGCCATTGCCGAGTCGCGAGCGCGCCTGCAGCAGATCGACAAGGATTTCGTCGAACGCGCGGCCGACGACCTGCAGAAAATCCAGGCTTCGCTTTCGGAACAAACCGAATCTGAAAAATCGCTGGCGGATCGCGTCAATCGGACGACCATCCGCGCGCCTGCCGCTGGCCTCGTCCACGCGCTCACCCTCACGACAGACGGCGGCGTACTGCAGCCAGGCGCAACCCTGTTGCAGATTGTACCGGAGGGACGCCAATTCGTCGTCGATGGCAAGATCGCGCCGCGCGATATCGACGGCGTGCACCTTGGCCAGATCGCGCATGTCCGCTTCTCGGCTTTCGATGCCCACACCACGCCCCGCCTTAATGGCATCGTCCGCAAGGTGTCGGCCGCCGAACTCACTGACGAGCAGGGCCACGCCTATTTCACCGTCGAGGTCGAGATCCCGCCCGCCGAACTGGATAAGCTGGCCCGCAAGCAGCATCTGCTGCCCGGTATGCCGGCCGAGATTTACCTACAGACCGGCGACCGCTCGATCCTGTCGTACTTCCTGAAACCGCTCGCCGACATGATGGCGCGTTCCTTCCGCGAACGCTGACGCGCACAATTCCAAACCGACCCGGCGGCCGCCCGCGTCGACGCGCTGCGCAAGATGATCATCGGCAACGGGCTGGAAGCCGTCGACGACGAGAAGAGCAACACCGGGCGCGACTTCGTGAACCTGCTGAAGCAAAACACGCAGGGCGGCTCGCTCTGGTATTTGCGCGCCGCTAACGAGCGCGTCGTGCTCGACCAGCTACAGCAACAGCTCGACCCGCAGGCGCGTTGAGCGTTCCGCCGCAAATGCAGAACCGCAAACGCGATTTCGCAACGAGTTCTTCTGGCGGCCGGGCGAAACGTTGCCAGATCGCGGCCCGCGACTGCAGGGCGCGGTCGGCCTCAACGACTAGCGTTGACGACACGAACATCGAAGATTTTGCCGCGGTCTCTGTAGCATGTCCCATGAGATGGTGCGTCCTGCAGCAGGATCCATTGCGCGTCCAGCCGAGCAAGTAGAAGCACGAAGGTGTTATCGTCACTCCCGTCGAGCGAGAAGATGATGCTATCGCCCAGCTCGCGGCTGGCCCATGCGCGTACCTTCACACTGCCAAGTGCGTCAGACTTGGTTGCGCACCTCGGGAGACCCGTGCCTGGTAGGCCGAAACGCTCCTGGAATGACGACGCGTGCAGACTCTGAAGGGGCGTCACCTCCTTGCCCTGAGCCTCCACGCAGAATTGCCCGACTTTATTGGGAACAGCGCTCGCGATGACCCATAGAGCCTGCGTTGTCGGCTTGTTCGGTTGCTCTAAAAAAAGCAAAAAATCAACCTCATCGCTCCTACGGAGCTGAAATCCGCTCCATGATCGTCCAGCCAAAAGGCTGGGTAGACCGTTGCCTATGTCAAAGCACTGTTCGTTCGCGCGGGCGTTGTCAGGCCCCAGAAACCAAACACCTATCGCTAAGCCAAACATCAGTGCTCGGCGCACCAAGTCCATCATCGGCCCCCACCTCCTCCGGTTATCAGCTAAACCCCGTCCTTAGACTGCCCCGGCAGGGATGCCGAGGCAACAATGACCGTTCCTTTTTCACCGCATAGGAGCCTGCAAAAGAGCGCCAGGCTCGCACGTGCCCGAGCACAGCCCCACTGGCAGCAAGCGAGCTGGACGAACCGGTCCGAGCGGCCACCGCAAGTGCGCGGCCATTAAGCAAGATTTCGCTTCACGGTTAGCTCGCCGCCCGGCTCGGTGCACTTTCCGGCAAACCGTTCGGGAAGCGCCCCGCGCGGCGTGATCGGCCGCGCGAAACCTGCAAATAGCAATGTCTGCGATGAGTGTCCGGGATACGCGTACAGGCGGCGACAGCCCCCAGAAGACCGTGTCCGAACGCGCCAACATTCTGGTCGACGCCGCGCGGCAACATATCCGCGCGATTTTGTTTGCGGCGCTTGCCGGCCTCGCCATCGGCGCGAGCCTGTCCGCGCTCACCGATCGGCATGAAAAGGCAACCGCCGGCATTTTCGTCGATCCCGCAATCCCGAGCGACATGGGCGCGGCTAATGTGTTGGCACGCGAAGCCGCGCTCATTGAGTCACTCGGCGCAGCGTCGGGCTTGCGAACGCTCGATGTCGCTGTTGATCCAACTCGACGGACACTTCGCGTCACGCTTGATGATACCGAAGCCGCACGCAAACTGCGTGACCTCATCGACGCCTATTTCGCATCGCGCGGCAGAACGGCGGAAGCGCAAGTGTCGCTTGTTCGTCCGCCACAAGCTGCCGAACCGGCGCACAGTTCGCTCGTCGGATGGATGGCGCTCTGCGGATTGGCGGGATTGCTCGCAGGCATATCTGCAGCCGCAATTTCGGTTGCGCGCGACCAAGGCATTCGCTCCCTCGAAGCGCTCGCTTATGACGCAAAAGTACCTGTTGCCGTAGCGATACCGCCGCTTTCGAGCGAACACCTCTTCATCCTCCGACCGGCGGACCGCCACTCCGGCGAACCGGATGTCGCGAGTTTCGAAGCCGCGCTCCATGCCATGTCGGGAAGTGACTACATCGGCGCAGGCGCGTTTCGCCAAGCGGTCCTCCCGCTCCTTCCCCGGCTGCCCCCAGGCCCCCAGCCCGGCCGCCCCGATGTCC
>CADECN010000097.1:8016-11040 GCA_902825785.1 uncultured Hyphomicrobium sp.
GGCGCCGACACGCGGAACCGGCAATACCACCCTCGCGATTGCGCTTGCGGAAGGCGCCGCTCTCGCAGGGCAGCGCGTGCTTCTCATCGACGCGACCGTCGCCGATCCGGCCATGCGTCGACAAATTCGATCACACGACGTCGAACACGCCGACATGGCGGAACTCGACCGCGACACGATCGGCGCACTGCTCGAACATGATGATCCCGCCTCGTTCGCCACGCTGCCGCTCGCCGGCAGCGGCCTCATCCGGCCAGAGATCAACGAGCGTCGGCGCCTGGTTGCCGCCTTGAACGGACTGGTCCAGGATTTCGATCTGATCTTCATCGATGCCGGAGGTATTCTGGAAGACGAAGCGGCCGCCAGCCTCGCGCCGCTCGCCGACCAAATCTGGTACATCGCGCGCCACGCTGTCGCGCAGCCGCACGCAATCGCCGCTATCGGCGACCTGCTCGTTCCGGTCCGCGACCGCGTAGTCGGTGCCGTCATGACGATGGCGCCCGAACTCTGCCCGAACTCTAATTGACCCGGCTATAACCCTGGCTGCGGCTAATGTCTCGCCGCTCCGCCGGCTCTGGCCCTGCCCGGCCAATCAGGCTATAAGCCCGACGCGGCGCGACCGGCCTTGCCACGTACCGCGCTCCACACGCGTCGCCGGCTTAGCACAGTGGTAGTGCACCTGATTTGTAATCAGGGGGTCGTAGGTTCAAATCCTACAGCCGGCACCACATTCCCTCCACGGGTCGTCATTGCAGCACATTCCCCCAGGTCACGCTCGAGCGCCCGCTCCCATCATCCGCGAACGCGCCGGCGATCTCATCGCGCGCTATGACGTGTTGTTCTGCGACGTCTGGGGTGTTTTGCACAACGGCGTCGTCGCCTACCCAGAAGCGTGTAAGGCGCTGAAGACATTCCGCGCCGGCGGGGGCACCGTCATTCTGGTTTCGAACGCGCCCGTTCCCAAGCACCGCGTCGCCGATATGCTTCGTATCCGCAAGGTGCCTGAAGATGCCTGGGACGACATCGTCTCGTCCGGCGATCTCGCGCTCGCGCACATCGCGGCCCGCGGCTACGAGCGGCTCTATTGCATCGGCCCGCTCGACCGTGACGCCGCGCTCTTCACCGCACTTCAAGCCCATTCGGTGCCACTCAGCGAAGCTGAAGCGATCATCTGCACCGGCTTGAACGAAGATCGCAGCGAGGTCCCCGAGGACTACCGGCCGCTGCTTGAGGAAGCGCTGGCGGCGAATTTGCCCTTCGTCTGCGCCAACCCCGACTTCGTGGTCGATGTCGGCGGCACGCTTTACTATTGCGCCGGCGCGATCGCTGATGTCTACGCACACATGGGCGGCACGATCTTCTGGGCCGGCAAGCCCTACCTGAACGCTTATGAGACCGCGCACACACGCGCCGAAGCGCGACGCGGCGGCAACGTCACAAAGCCTAAAATCCTTGTCATCGGCGATGCCATCCGCACCGATCTGAAAGGCGCGCAGACCTACGGCTGCGACGCCCTTTTCATTGCCGGCGGCATCCATCGACACGAGACGATGGACAATGGTGTCTTGTCGGCGTCAAAGCTGGAAGCGCTCTTTGCTCCAGGTACTCCACCCGCCATCGCCGCCATGCCGGAACTGGCCTGGTAGTCGCAAGCTATTTTGCTTCAG
Organism: uncultured Hyphomicrobium sp.; assembly: GCA_902825785.1. GTDB lineage: Bacteria > Pseudomonadota > Alphaproteobacteria > Rhizobiales > Hyphomicrobiaceae > Hyphomicrobium_B. The sequence continues at coordinate 9,684 of CADECN010000097.1, forward strand.
TGACCGGAAGCGTCGGCGGCGGCTCGCTCTTGGGCCGCTTCGGGTAGGGGCCGTTTGAGAAGCTGTTGAACACCACATCGGGTGATGAGGTATTGTGCTGCGAAGGCGACAGCCGCCCGATCCACACGTCCGTCGCGGTCGCAGAATCGAACTTCATGATGTTGTCCTCGCGCCAGCCCTTGGCGCCCTTTTCGCGCACCGCGATGCGCGCCGCGTCGTTGTTGAACTCCGTGATGTACATAGAGCGCAACATCGCAAACGGGCCACCCTTGATCGGCGCATCGAAGGTGACATCAAGCGCGAGACGGTTCGAATCGACGCCCACCATGCGCACGTCCGCGCTGCCGCCCTTCTCGAATTGCAATGTGAACGTCCGCTGTTTGGGATCGAACACGACCTCTTTCATTTTGACCAGCGGGCGCTGGTCAACCTCGACCGGACCGACAAGGAACGACGAGCCGTAGCCCGTATTGCGCATGTTCTTCGGCGTCATCGGGCGCGGCCTCCAGTAGCCGTCCTGCGGATAGAGGACGAGCACCTCCTCCGCGCCGTCCGTGCGCAGCACCCAGACTTGCAGCAGATGGATGCCTTCCTCGACCCGGTTACCTATGCGCACCTTCGCCGTCGCAGGCCGCCAGAACGCAGGGAACGCATAACCGACGACCCAAAGGTCCGTCTGCTCATAGAGCGTGATTTTGCGCGGCTCGGCCGGCGAGGCGTATGATGTGTCGGACGACATATCGCAAGCGGTCCAGTCGGCCTCGAAATTGTCGCGCATTCCAGCCGACAGATAGACCGGATGCGCCGCCTCGATACGGAACGAGCGCACTTCCTTGCTCGTAAAGGACACCGCCACGTTGTCCTTCTCCGCGCACAGAACCGGCTCGCTTTGATTGCGCACATCGACCGCAAGCCCGTCGAGCGACGCGGCGAAGGCCGTCGCGCTCAGCGACGCGGTGAAGGCAAGCGCGGCGAGCGCGCGGCGGACGGAATGCGGCATGGAAAGCTCCGTGTTGTGTGGAGTTTTGTGTGAAATATGCAAAGCCTAGTCCGCCTCATCGAGCCGGGCATAGACGTCGCCAGAGTTGGCCTCGGGCGGCAGTTGGGCCAGATGATGCAGGATATCGTTTGTGCCTGTCCAGCGATTGAAACTGAGTTGTTGGCTTTCGCCCAGCGCCATATCGTAGCTATAGCGGCCCAGACCGCTCAACCGCTCGATCGCCCTGATTGCGACGTCGCGTGCGATTGCCGTACATTCGAAGCACAGTGCGCTGACCGGCCGGGTCAATCCGGCCAAAACTTCACCTTCATAGCCCTCGACATCGATCTTAATGAAGGCGGGCGTTCCGAACCTTTC
>CADECN010000098.1:0-6253 GCA_902825785.1 uncultured Hyphomicrobium sp.
GGACGAGAACACGGCGCAGGCTTCCGCCTCCTCGTAGATCGCGAGGCGTTCCTCGACGATCTCGCTGTTGGGGTGATTGAAGCGCGAATAGACGAGGCCTGCCGCCGAACCCTTGGGCGGCTGCTTCCGGCCGGCGGTGTAATGGAAAAAATCGCGTCCTTCCTCGGCGGATTTGAAAACAAAGGTGGAGGTGAGGAACACGGGTGGCTTCACCGCGCCTTCCGAGAGAAGCGGATCATAGCCGTAGCCGAGCATCAGCGTTTCGGGGTGAAGCTTATGTGTGCCGAGATGTGTCTTGGGGGGACGCGGAGCGGTCATAGGGGTGGCTCCCTCTAGAGGCCTGGATCGCTTGCGCGATGGTAGGCGCGAGAGCCAATGTCCGCCAGCGCGCCGAGGTCGCTGTCCGGCGTCGTAACGGTGGAGAACCGAGGCGATATTCGAGAATACCGTGCGGGCACGATGCGCCGGCGAAAAGAAAGCACCTTCTCACCCAAGCGTAAGAAGGTGCTTGCAGCCTATTTCTTGTCCATCTTCAGGCAGACGGAATTGATGCAGTAGCGCTTGCCGGTCTCACCGGGACCGTCGTCGAACACATGGCCCAAGTGCGAGCCGCATTTCGCGCACGTCACTTCGGTGCGGATCATGCCGTGCGAGTCGTCATGGTGAAACTCGACCGCACCCGGCAGCGCGTCCTCAAACGAGGGCCAGCCGGTGCCGGAATCGAATTTGGTGTCGGACGAGAACAACGTGTTGCCGCACGCGGCGCAGGTGAAGTTGCCCTTGTCCTTGCTGTAGAGCAGATCGCCCGTGAACGGACGCTCAGTGCCCTTCTCGCGCAGGACGCGATACTGCTCGGGCGTCAACTTCTCTTTCCAATGGGCTTCGTCATTCATGGCGTTTGTTCCTTGTGAGTTTAGGGGGGTTATTCGGCTGCGACCGTCGCGCGCCGGGGTTTGTTCGCTCGCTTGCCGGTGAAGACCCTAAGAAGCAGTAGGCCGGATACAAGCGTGGCGTAGAATGCGGGCTCGAAGGTGATGGATTTCACCAGCATCACGAAGTGGAGTGCGGCGGCGGCCGCCGCCAGGTAAACCCAGCGGTGCAGCTTCTGCCACGCCGGGCCGAGCCGCTTGATCGAAAAAGCGTTCGACGTGGCCGCCAGCGGCACCAGGATCAGAAAGGCCAGCATACCGATCGTGATGTAGGGCCGCTTGATGATGTCCTTCACAATTGCGTGCAGGTCCAAACCCTGATCGAGCCACAGATAGACCGTCAGGTGCAGCAGCGCGTAGATGAACGCGAGCAAACCAAGCGCGCGGCGATAGCGCAGCAGGTTGACGCCCGCGAACTTGCGCAGCGGGGTGATGGCGAGGCTCAACACGATGAAACGCAGCGCCCAAAGCCCGAGCGAACGCTCCAGCACCTTCAATGGATCGGCGCCGAGCTGATCGGCGACGGCCAGATAGAACGTCCATACCGCCGGTATCAGTCCGACGACATAGAGCGCCGGATTGGACCAGCGCAGCAAAGTGCCAGTGCCAAGAGGCTTGCGCGATGTCTGCTTGACGGGTGGCATGTCAGTAATTGGCCCTGAGATCGAGACCGGAATATAGACCGGCAACCTGTTCGGCGTAGCCATTGAACATCAGGGTCGGGCGTCGTTTGGTGAAGATACCGCTGCCTTCGCCGATGCGCCGCTCGCTCGCCTGGCTCCAGCGCGGATGATCGACCTCGGGGTTTACGTTCGAAAAGAAACCATACTCGCTAGCGGCCATGATGTTCCAGGTCGTCGGCGGCTGCTTGTCGGTCAAGGAGATGCGCACGATCGACTTGATGCTCTTGAAGCCGTACTTCCAGGGCACGACGAGCCGCAACGGCGCGCCGTTCTGATTGGGCAGCGTCTCTCCGTACATGCCGACGGCGAGGATGGTGAGCGGGTGCATCGCCTCGTCGAGACGCAAGCCCTCGACGTAGGGCCACTCGAGCGGCTGGAAAAACCCTTTCTGGCCGGGCATCTCATCCGGGCGGACAAGCGTCTCGAATGCCACGTACTTAGCACCCGATTGCGGGCCGACGCTCTTGAGCAGCGCGGCGAGCGGGAAACCAATCCAGGGGATCACCATCGACCAGCCTTCGACGCAGCGCAGACGATAGACGCGCTCTTCGAGCGGTGCGGATTTCAGGACGTCTTCCAGTGTGTAGGTCGCGGGCTTGTCGACAAGGCCGTCGATCTTGACCGACCAGGGCGCAACGGTAAGCGCGTTGGCATACTTGGCCGGATCGTCCTTGTTGACACCGAACTCGTAGAAATTGTTGTAGCTCGTCGCATCGGCGCGCGTGGTCTGGCGCTCGTCCGTCGAGGACGGGCTTTTGGCGGCCGGAAGGGGGGCGGCGGTTGCCCGCGTGCGCGGGCCGGCTGCAAGGACACCAGCCGCAAGCAGTCCCGCGATCATGTCGCGGCGCCGCAAGTACAGGCGCTTCGGCGTGATTTCCGATGAGGGAATGTCGGGCGGTCGGCGGATCAGCACGGGCTTTTTCCTCATATTGGCGGTCGAGGACCTATACGGCGGAAAACCGTCGTCCGTTTCATCGCACCGGGGGCAGGCCTGCCATACCGGTCAACCAAAGCTCGCAGTTACCGACCGGCGTGCTCCTTCTTGTCCGGCACGCCGATGGGGAATAAAGTTCGCCAATTCTTATTCCATTGCCTGCCCGTACTTTCACCGGTCTGTTCGGACACATTCTATGTCCCGTTTTTGGCGATTCATTGCGATCGCTTGCGCTTTTGGGGCTGCAAACGGTCCGGCCGCGGCCGACTGCACCGACGGATGCGATTCCGACTACTACGCCTGCACGAATACCTCGTCCGTCGGGACGTGCTCGCATTACCGCTCGATGTGCTACCAGAGCTGCACGTTGAACGGCGGTTCGCAATCGCGCCGGTTTGGCGCCATTGCCTATTCGGAATCCAAAAACAGGTACGGCTATTCGGCGGATTTCCCGACCCAGGCGCAGGCCGAGCAGCGCGCCATCGAGGAATGCATAAAAGATGGCGGCGGCAATGATTGCAAACCGGTGTGGTTTGCGACTCCGAACTGCGGCGCACTGGCGCGCGGTCCCAACCGCTGGGGCAGCGACTACGCGGCGACGCGTGACGCGGCTGAGGAAAAGGCGCTCAACAACTGCAGCGACGGCGGGCGGTTCGATTGCACCGTCGACATGGCGGTGTGCGCCAACGACAAGATCCCATAGCGCTGAGACGCGGCATCGACCATTTGAACCTGACGATTGGTAAAGTGCGAGGGCGCTCGTTGGTCCGAGCGCCCTTGGTTTGCGCCCAACAAGGTGGTTCGGACGATATAACATAAACCAAATGACCGCGATCGCCGGGTGTGTGCGGAACGCTTCACTCGCTTTCGCGAACGGCGGCACCACCCCATGCCCGTTCTTGTCCGTGCTCGTGGCCACCGATATTTTGCTCGCTGTGGGTGCGTTTTTTTTATGAGTTAAGGGTTGGGTCCATGAAAACGATCAAGCGTGTTTTGGCCGTCGCCTTGCTGGCGATAGGTGTTTCAAGTCAGGCAAGCGCGTTTTGCGCCGGCGACACAACGAACGTTCCTGAGAAACCGGTCGCTCCGTTTGCGCTCGACAAAAGCAGCTTTTTCACGGTCGACGGCTCAGCCGTTTTGATCGTGTCTGGCGCGCACTTCGCCAACGGCGCTCCGGCGAAGTTGAGCGTGACCTTCCCCGGACAATGCAAAAAGCGCTCGGGCTCGACGGTTGCGTGCACCGTCAAGGTGCGCGGCACGCAGCGGGTCAAGATGCACGTCTACAATCCGCACAAGCGCAAAGCGTTTTATGACTGGATTTGCTACAGCGAATAGGGCTTCGCTCGTAGCGAATGACAGGATTGGGCGCGGACGGGCCGCAATCTCGGTCCCGCGTGCGCGGAGCGTTCGACAATTCCGCGCCAGCAAGGAGATGCGATCATGGCCCGCGCCGGCGCCTCTGCGGAACGGCACTTCGTCAACCGGATCGGCTGGCTTCGCGCCGCGGTGCTCGGCGCCAACGACGGCCTGCTGTCGACATCGAGCCTGATCGTGGGCGTTGCGTCGGGCGCGGCGGGATCGAATGAGGTTCTGCTGGCCGGCGTTGCGGGGCTCGTTGCCGGCGCGCTGTCGATGGCCGCTGGAGAGTACGTCTCGGTCAGCTCACAGGCGGACGCGGAACAGGCGGATCTGGCGCGGGAAAGCCTGGAACTCGCCACGCAACCGAAGTTCGAACTCGAAGAGCTGACGCAAATCTATATGAACCGCGGCCTCGACCGCGAGCTCGCCGCCAAGGTCGCGCAGCAGTTCACGGCAAAGGACGCGCTCGGGGCGCACGCCAGGGACGAACTTGGCATTTCCGAGATCACGATTGCGCGGCCGATTCAGGCGGCACTAACCTCGGCCGCAGCTTTCTCGGCTGGCGCCGCGCTGCCGCTGCTGACGGTGATCGCCGCGCCAACGCAGTATCTGGTGCCGGCTGTCACGATCGCCTCGCTGATCGGCCTTGCGGTTCTCGGTGCTCTCGGCGCTAAAACGGGCGGCGCGCATATTTGGAAAGCAACCTTGCGCGTGACCTTCTGGGGCGCGTTCGCGATGGGCATCACCGCGCTTATCGGTAAGCTTTTCGGGACGATCGTGTAACTCGACATCGTCGTACCTTGGCGTAAAATTGTCGCCGGGACGCGGCGATGCCGCGCGATGCGGGACAGCGTTCGGAGTAAGGAGTTCTCTGGTGTCCACAATCGCAAACCATCCCTCGCTACGGCGGCGCGGACGCGCTTTCCGCTTTGCCATTGCGACAGCACTCACGGTGACGTTCGGCAACGGTGCGTCGGCCGACGATACGATTGTCGTGCTCGGCGATAGCAATTCGGCCGGCTTCGGCGTCTCGCAGCAAGACGCGTTTCCGGCGCGCATGGAATCGATACTGCGCAAGCGCGGACGCCATGTGAAGGTGCTGAACGCGGGCGTGACGGGCGATACGTTCGGCGGACTCGCAAGCCGCGTCGACTCCAGCGTGCCGAAGAATGCCAAACTCGTCATCGTTCAGGCGGGCTACAACGACCTCGTCTTTGGCGTTCCGCCTGAGCAGTCAATCGCCAACATGAAAACCGTTCTGGCCAAGGTTCGCGCGCGTGGCTCCAGGGCCGTGTTGTGCGGCTTCTTCAATCCGAAGTGGGATGCCATCGGACGCAAGGTCGCCGCCAGCTATGGCGCGCGCTTCGTGCCCGGCAGCACGTGCTACGACCCACGGCATAAGGGCCTGGACGGCCTGCACATGTCGGCGGCGGGGCATCAGGTCATTGCCGGCCGCCTGACGCAGGTCGTGGGAGGTGGGGGCGGCGCATCCAAAGCTACGGCGCGACACGCCCGTCATAAGAAAAACGGCAAACGACACGAGTAGCCGCGCGCGCAACAGCGCAATTGGGTCTAAACTCTTTCCGCGCTTCTGGGCGCGGTTGGGGCTGGATGGCGCCAACCGGCCGCCACAATGATTTGTATTTTCCCCGCCTCTAAATTTGGTCGCTTGCCATGCTTTTCAAACTTCTGGGTTACTACCTGATCATCGGCGTCCTGATCTGGGCGGCGCAGCTCGGCTCCGACGTTTACGACCGGACCATGTCATCGCAGCCGACGTGCGCGGAGGGCGATGCGCCGACGGCCACGCAGGTTGCGGGTGTCGACGGATCGGGTCTTTTGCAGATCGGGCTATGGGGGCCGAGCCTCATCCAGACCTGGCGGCATGGCATGGCGCTGAGCGAGATCGTGCGGCCGACCGAGTGCGCGACAAAAGGGTCGATCAAAATCGGTTCGACGCGCTGTAACTGCCAGGCGCCGCTCATCGTGCAGGGCACGGTCAGGCAATTTTATACCGTGCACTACTGGGCAAAGCCCGACGTTGCCTGCGAAGCAGCGGCCAAGCCGCCTGCGTGCAATCCTTAAGGCACGCCGGCCGCCAGCGGCAGGTCGACACCCCCGACAAACGAACCGACGCGCGCTTCAGAGCGCCAACAAGCTCGCCCGCGCGGACATTTTTTTGCAAGGACGTACTCGTGAAAGTCATTTTGAAAGACGATGTCGTCGTACTCGTGCCGGATGGGCCGGAAGAGACGACTGAGCTGCTGAACTGGAAGACGGCCCATGAGGACCACGTCCTGGCTGTTCGCGCACAGGGCCCGGACGCCGAAGTACCCGAGTTGAGGCCC
>CADECN010000098.1:6263-11016 GCA_902825785.1 uncultured Hyphomicrobium sp.
ACCGCGGCTTGATGCGTGCCGGGCGCCGATCAATGTCGTCTCCACCAGCGCGGACGACGCGGCACGCCTCATCAGCAATCTGGCGCACACGCCGTTCCATCTCGACGGCCGCGATTACGCGTCGGTTGAATCGTTCTGGCAGGGGCTCAAGTTTGTGTCCGAGGCCGATCGCAAGCGCTTTGCGGCCTATGAGGGCGCTCGGGCCAAGAGCGAGGGCAGCAAGCAGGCCTATCCTTTGAGCGTCGTCTATCAGGGTGCGGAAGCGCGCGTGGGAACCTACGACCACTGGCAGCTGATGGAGCGGGCCTGCCGGGCGAAATTCGAACAGAACCTTGCCGCCCGGGAGGCGCTGCTCGCCACTGGCACGCGGCCGCTGGTTCATATCGTGCGACGCGACAGCAAGACGATCCCCGGTGTCATCATGGCCGATATCTGGATGCGAATCCGGGACGACATCCAGCGCTTTCGCGCGTAACGGTTTCGTGACGGATTTAGTCGTGATTGCAGGTGGATTGTGCGGTTCCACGGCCAGCAAGCGCGCCTATGATCGGAGCGAGGCCGTGTGGGCTATCAGCCAAAGGGATTGAACCATGGGTACGATCACCACCAAGGATGGCACGGAGATCTTCTACAAGGACTGGGGTTCGAAAGATTCGCAAGCCATCGTGTTCCATCACGGATGGCCTTTGAGTGCGGATGACTGGGACAACCAGATGCTGTTCTTCCTGCATCAGGGCTTCCGCGTGATCGCGCACGACCGGCGCGGACATGGCCGCTCCAGCCAGACCGATACGGGCAACGAGATGGACACGTACGCGGCCGATGTCGCGGCGCTCGCATCCGCGCTCAACCTCAAGGGTGCGATCCACGTCGGTCATTCGACGGGCGGCGGCGAGGTTGCGCATTACACGGCGCGGGCGGAGCCTGGTCGCGTTTCCAAGGCCGTGCTGATCGGCGCTGTGCCGCCGATCATGGTCAAGAGCGAGAAGAACCCCGGCGGGCTTCCGATCGAGGTGTTCGACGGTTTCCGGGCCGCGCTCGTCGCCAATCGCGCGCAGTTCTATCGCGATGTGCCGGCGGGGCCGTTCTACGGCTTCAACCGCCCGGGCGCGAAGGTGAGCGAGGGCGTCATCGCCAACTGGTGGCGGCAAGGCATGATGGGCGCCACCAAGGCGCACTACGACTGCATCAAGGCCTTCTCGGAGACGGATTTCACGGACGATCTAAAGACAATCGACCTGCCGGTTCTGGTGATGCACGGCACGGACGACCAGATCGTGCCGTATGCGGATTCGGCGGCGCTCTCGATCAAGCTGTTGAAGAAGGGAACGCTGAAGTCCTACGATGGATTTCCGCACGGCATGTGCACGACGCATCCCGACGTCATCAACCCGGACTTGCTCGCGTTCGTCAAAGGGTGAGCAGACGCGGAGATCGGACCACGGCAGGCGAGACGACACATGAAGGGCGCATGACGGCAAGGTTCAGTTGCCGTTCAGGGCGGAGGCGACAGTCTCCGCCGGTATTCTTATTGCGCCGATTTGGAGACAGCTGTGAAATCCCTGATGATTGCCGTCGCGCTTTCCGCCACCGCCACGCTTGCGGTCACACCTGCCTCGGCCGGCGATATCCAGGGCGACGCCTATAGCTGCCCGGAACTCTGGACGATGCGCAACCAGATCTACAAGAACGCGGGATATTGTTTCAAAAGTTCGCGCGCGATGGCGGCATTCGGCAACGCCGGGTGCAAGTTCGACAGCATCGATGCCGTACCACTTTCGAATGTCGACCGGACGGTGCTGCGAGACATCGCGCGCTCTTCGAAGCGGCAGCACTGCTCGTAGAATTTCCCTTCTTTCGCGGCACGCCCTTCATTCGCTGCAATTGCGTGCCGAGGTGCATCGGCGCGGGGTATGCAACAGTTTGTAGGGGGTTTTCATGTTCAATCGTGATACGCGCGCCATGCCGCCGCTGCCGAACGCCGGCGCCAGCGCGCAGAGGCTTTCGGGACCGACCGGAATCGTCGGAAATCCTGGGCAGTCCATGCAAACAGGTTCCGACCGCCCGACCTCGATACTTGGGCCCGATATTTCCATCTTTGGCGAGCATTTGACGCTGAAGACGAAGGGCTCTCTGCTCATTCAGGGGCAGATCGAGGGCGATGTGCACGGCGAGAGCGTAACTGTCGACACCAACGCGAACGTCAAGGGCGTCATCACCGCGCGCGCGATCGCGATCAAGGGCAGTCACCGCGGCGCGCTCAAAGGTTCGAATGTCATTTTGCATGAGAATTCGACCGTCGATGCCGACATCACGCAGCAGAACCTGACGGTTGCGGAAGGCGCGAATTTCGAAGGAACGGTGCGCCGCGCCCGCGATGTCAGCGACGTGACGCCGGATCTTTCGTGACGGGCCTTTCGTAAAAGCACATGCGCCCCGATACGGAATCGGGGCGCTGTGGTTCAGTGGTCGCAACGTCTGGTCAGCTCTTCTTGTCGACGTGTCCGAGCGACCGATCGGGCGCGATGCGGTCGCGCGCGAGGCGCTTCAATTCCGCAAGGTCCGGAAAGCGGCCTTCGTCCTTGCGTGACCAGATCAGTTCGCCGTCGATGCGGACCTCGAAAACGCCGCCAGTTGCATCGGGCGTCAGCGTGACGGAGCCGATTTCCTCAGCGAACGTTGAAAGCAGCTCCTGCGCCATCCACGCCGCGCGCAGCCCCCATTTGCACAGACGGCAATAGGTGATCTCTACGGCAGGACTCTTTGGCATTGCTGCGCTCCCGGGTGTCGCGGCTGCAGCTTAGCGCAACGACACCCGAGCGTCAGGGTCGCGCGCTTCGTCACGGCACGCGCTTGTCGTATTCGGAGCGCAGGCTCGTCCAGGCGTCCCAGAACGGCGCGGGCTCGGTGCCTGACAGCAGGGCCGCAAGTACGTCCAGGTGCGAATGCCAGCCGGCGCCAACATTGAGCGTGGTCGGGCGATCGGGCAGTCGCTGATGGATGACCGTCAGCAAGACCTTGTTGCCGCGCGGCTCAAGCTCAAACGAGACCGCGCCGCTCTTGCCCCATGTGAAGGCGAGTTTGCGCGGCGGATCGACCTCCGTGATCCGGCTATCCATGCTGTGGGTGTCCGAGAAGCCCTCTGGCCGCTTGCCGGGCGGGTTGGTCAGCTCATCGTTGCGCCAGGTGAACTCAAATGGCGCGCCGACTTTCAAATCCATGTCGCCGGACGCGAGCCACTTCCGACGCTTGTCGCTTTCGGTCAGGTAGGCCCACACACGTTCGATGGGGCCGGGCAGCATACGCTCGATCTTGAGCGTTGCCGGTTCGGTCAGGACGCCGAAGGCGCCGATGTTGTCGTGCTTCACCATGGTCATCTCCTTTTCCGGGGGGAACGGGATTTGCGCGCGTCTTCGGCACGCAACAGCGCGTCGAGAGCGTCGAGGCGCGCGGTCCAGAACTGCTCGTAGAAGCCCAGCCACTGAAAAGCGTTGGCGAGGGGGGCCGGTTCCAGCCGGCACTTGTGCGTGCGGCCCAGAACTTGGCGGCGAATTAGGCCTGCTCCTTCGAGCACCTTGATGTGCTTGGATGCCGCCTGGAGCGACATCGAAAACGGCTCGGCCAGTTCGCTCACCGTGCGCTCGCCGCGCGCCAGATCGTGCAGCATCCGGCGGCGCGTGGCATCGCTCAAGGCGTGAAAGACGGGATCGAGCCTTGATGCCTGGGCTTCGGTCATGTGCGGAGCGGCCTCCGAGATAGATGGTTCTTAAGTAAACCTATTGGTTGAATATAGATGCAGCCGTATCGATAGTCAACCATGTGGTTTATTATTTTTTCCGGGCCGGCTTTTTCCGGGCGTGATCGCGCCGATGCCAAATCAGCGGAGGACGAACTTGAAGGTCTGGATGAACGTCATCGGCGCGGTGCTGACATCGGCCGGAATGGGCGGGAAGGGCGCGGCGCGATCGATCGCCGCGACGGCGGCTTCATCGAGAGCGCGGACGCCTGACGGCGTTGCGACCTGGCGCGACAGCAGCGCGCCGTCGGGGCCGACCGTGAATTTCAACGTCACCGTTCCTGTTCGCGGGGAACGGGGATGAACTTTCGATTGCTGCACGCGATCGTTGACCCGACCGAGATACATGCCGACCACGTCGGCGTTCCCGCCCGTCTTTTCCTCGCCAGAGCTTTGCTCGGTGACGATGGCGACCTGCTCGGGCTGAGCCACAAGTTCCAGCAGTTCGGGCTGCTGCTCGGCAATCGGAGCGACGTGCGTGGGCTGCTTCGCGTTTGCGACTTCGGGTTCTTTCACCTCATCGGGTGGCGGGGGCACCTTGAATTCGTCAGGCGCGACCGATTTCTTGGCGGCGAAAACCGAAGATTCGCTGATCCGATCCGGGCGCGGCACGGTGGCCTGCTCGGCTGCGGCCAAGGGCTTTTCCACCTTCTCAGGTGGCAACGGCCGATCGACTTCGACGGGCGCTTGCTCGCTCAGCGCCTCGGGCGACGCGGGTTTTTGGGCAGCGACGGGCGGGCGGGCCTGCTGCCTGATCTCGGTTGGCGGCGGCGCGTCGTTGGCGGCGGCGACACTTTGCTCAAGCGCCTCTTCGGGCGGAGGCGGCTGGTCGGGCTCGGCGAGTTTCTGTTCGACCGTGCTCTGCTCCGACGAGATGACGTCGCGGAGCTGGGCCGGCGGTGCGACGGGGGACTGCGCCGGCGCCGGCTGCTGCATGGCGGCTTCGGCTGAGACCGG
>CADECN010000099.1 GCA_902825785.1 uncultured Hyphomicrobium sp.
TATCAGCGACCCTTCTTCCATCCGGAGTCGCTCTTGACGACCGAGATGTCGGGCGCGTCCTCGTTCTTCATGCCCTGGACGTGGTAGCCGCTGTCGACATGATGGATTTCGCCGGTTACGCCGCGCGACAGGTCGGATAGCAAATAGAGGCCGGCGCCACCGACATCCTCAATGGTCACAGTGCGCCGCAAGGGCGAATTGTATTCGTTCCAACGCAGGATGTAGCGGAAGTCGGAAATGCCAGAAGCGGCGAGCGTCTTGATGGGGCCCGCGGAGACGGCGTTGACGCGAATGCCGGTTTTCCCAAGGTCGGCCGCGAGATAACGCACGCTTGCTTCAAGGGCGGCCTTGGCGACGCCCATGACGTTGTAGTGCGGCATCACCTTTTCGGCGCCGTAGTAGGTCAGTGTCACAAGCGAGCCACCGTCGGTCATCAGCTTCTCGGCACGTCGCGCGAGCGCAGTGAACGAGTAGCAGGAGATCAGCAGGCTCTGGGTGAAGTTCTTCTCGCTCGTGTCAACGTAGCGGCCGTCGAGTTCGTTCTTGTCGGCGAACGCAATGGCGTGGACGAGGAAGTCGAGTCGACCCCACTCCTTCTCAAGCGTGGTGAAGACGGCATCCATCGAGTCGCTGTCGGTCACGTCACATGGGAGCACGATTTTCGAGCCGAGTTCCGCCGCCAAGGGCTCGACGCGCTTCTTCAACGCGTCGCCTTGATAGGTAAAGGCAATCTCGGCACCCTGGGCTGCGCAGGCGCGCGCAATTCCCCACGCGATGGAGCGGTTGTTGGCAACGCCCATGATCAGTCCGCGCTTGCCGGCCATCAGATTGCCGGACGCAATCGGCGTGTTGGCCTCGGACCCTGTCATCGGCTTAAAATCCCACGATAATTTCGATTTTTTATACGCGTCGAAGTGGGCGGCATCCTACACAAACCGCGGGCTCGGTCCAGATACCGGAAAGACCCGGGCGCGCGGCGCATTGGCTCGCCCGGGTTCGGGAATTGTTGCTTTTCCGAACGGTAAACCGTTCAGCTAGTGGGCTGCCTCTGCCAGGTGCGTGGTGCCGTCGATCTTCGGCCGTTCTGAGTGCGCGATGCGACCGTCGTCGATGGTGATGATGCGGTCAGCGTACTGCAGCGTTCGGTGATCGTGAGTCACGGCAAGCACCGCGCGGCGCGTGTCCTGCGCGACCTTGGCCAGCAATTCCATCACGGCCATGCCGTTTTTGGCGTCGAGGGCGGCGGTCGGTTCGTCCGCAAGAACGACTGATGGCGAACCCGCGAGCGCGCGCGCGATGGACACGCGCTGTTTTTCCCCGCCCGACATTTTCGACGGCATGGCGTTGATGCGATGCCCGAGGCCGACAGCTTCGAGCGCCTCTGCGGCGTTGTCGTAGGCGTCGGGACCGGAGAGATCGCGCAAATCGAGCGCCAGCATGACGTTCTCGACTGCGGACAGCGTCGGAACCAGATTATAGGACTGGAACACGAAGCCGACGTGCTTGCGTCGCAGGTTGGCGAGTTGTTCCTTGCTCATCTGGTCGGTGCGCTGGCCGGAAAGCGCCAAGCGACCTTCTGTCGGCGACAGGATGCAGCCGAGGATCGACAGCAGCGTCGTCTTGCCCGAACCCGACGGCCCCATCAACAGTGAGAGTTCGCCGGTTTGGAGTTCGAGGTCGACACCCTTCAGCACCTTTACCTGGTTGGGCGCCTCGCCCAATACTTTCACGATGCCTTCGGCCTGCAGGATAACCTTGCTGTTGTCTGGAAGCGTCATTTTGGTCTCCTGGTCTGATCAGCGGGCAAAGACAACAGCGGGGTCGATGCGGACAACCTTGATGATGGCGCTGATGGCAGCGAACACGCACATGCCGATAGTAACGGCGAACAGTGTGATCGCGAGTTCAGGCGTCATCACGATGGTGAGCTTGGTATCCTGGGCCGCATATATCGCGGCAAGCGCCAAAATCATACCGAGCACATAACCAATAAGGCCGGACAACACTGCCTGCATCAGAATGACTTTGACGATGTAACCGGCGCCTGCGCCGAGCGCACGGAGCGTCGCGAATTCATTGATGTGATCCTTCGTGCTGGAATAGAGCGTTTGCGCGACGATCACGATGCCGACGATGAGACCCAGCACCGCGCCCGCAATCAACGCCGCGCCGGCGCCGGTCTGGAACAGCCAGTAGGATTGGCTGCGCTTGCGGAATTCGTCCTGGGTCAGGATCTCGGTGTCGGGCAGACGCTTGCCGATTTCGGCACGCACCGACTCCCGGTCGGCGCCGGGCAGCAATGTCACGCGCTGGTAGGTTGCCTGGTTTTGTTCCGTCGCCGTCAGCCGGCGGGCCTCCTCGATCGACATGAACACAAAGGGCAGCGTCGTGAATGAGCGGATGCGCTTGGTCGAGGCGACAAGTTCCACGCTCGCGCCGTTGACTTCCGCTCGATCGCCGAGTTTTGTCATGCCGAGGTCGGGAAAATAGCTCTGATCGATGGCGACCGTGTTGGGTGCTTCGAGGGCGGCGCGGCTTCCTTCGACGATGTTCCAGGGCAGCGCCTTGGGGCTTTCAGCGGCTGTGCCGATCAGCAAGACTGTCGTCTGGCCGCCTTGCGGCTTGCGCCACTTTGCGAACGACACGACCATGTCCTCGGCATCGGCAACGCCGGGCACGGAAAGCGCCATATGGCGTTCGCGGCCCGTCAGCGGCGAGGGGTCGTCGTAGCTCTTGGTTCCGAGCGGCACGATCCAGAGGTCGGCTGGTGCGCCGTCAAGGATGGCGGCGATCTTTTTCTCCGAGCCCAGGTAGATGCCGGTCTGAACCGCCACCAGAACTACCGAAAAAACGATGCCGACGATCGTCACGAAGAAGCTGAGCCGGTCGTGGAAAAGATTGCGATACGCCAACTTCACGACCATCGGTATGGAGCGCTTGGGCGACTTCGGCCGTTGTGATTTCACGGCGCCAACACCGGCGGTTGCTGGGGCTTTGAGAGCGACGTCCATGACCTAATCCTCCTCCTCGAGGCGTTGGCCGAGGCCAATTCAATATTGCATTCTGACCGCAAGTCGGGGCGAGCCTCTCGGCCCGCCCCTGGGCATTCGCGATCGTCAAATCCTTATTCGCAGGGCGCTTCAACAAGGCCGCCGACGACGGCGGAGAACTTGCGGCAGACGCGCTTGCCAGAATTTTCTTCAGTTGTAGGCCGGTCCGCCTCGACTTTCTCGACTTTTTCGTTCCGGCTGTTGTCAACCTTGACTTCGGTTTCCTGTTCGGCCGTCTGCGGCGTCAGGGCGGCGGTGTTCTGGGTCTTGGCCGCTTCGGTCTTAACCGGCGTATCGGGGACATAAACTGCAGGGGCGTCGGTCGCGGTCGTCTTGCTCTCGACGTTCGCTGTCTTGACGGGTGCCGGCTTCGCATTGACCGGGCGGGTTTCAGCGACATCGACCTGGGCCGGACGGGGCGCCTTGCGGGCCGCGTAGGTCGGCTTCTTGTAGCTCTTCTTGTGGCCGTAACCGCCGCCCAGGCTCGAACCCTGGAAGGGCTTGGCGACGAAGCTGCCGAGCGGGAAGCCGAAGCCGAGGCGGACGCCGCCGGCGCTGGCTGCATTCGAAAGGGTGGTGCCGGCGATCAGAGCTACGGCGATGGTGAGAGCGGTCCGGGTCATAGAAGCCTCCTCGCGGCTTGGGTCTGGTTGTCTTCGATCTCGTTGCCGTTTGCACCGGCGATGATTGGAGTTTGCCTCAGCCAACCCATTGTCGCTGTTCCAGGTGGAACAGTTCGAACGGCCGCAATATTTTTTCATTTTTCTGTTTGTTAATAATGATTTAAGCGGCTGATCGACCGAGCGTAGCAACCACCGGGGCGCTCGTGCCGGATACGAGGCTGGCCGCGAAGCGGTCGATCGCCTCGACAACCAGGTGGCGCTGCCGGTCGACGGTCACGATGTGGTAGCAGTCGTCCAGGACCACGAAGTCGACGGGGCCTTTCATGCCGTCCCGGAGATAGGTGGCGTTGCTTATGCCGGCGTAGTCATCCTCGAGCGGGTGTACGATGAGGGACGGCTGCCGGACATAGGGGACCAGCTTGCAGACCGCCTTAACCAACTGGTGATGCTCGAAGACGGCGGCGCCCGGGGTTACCGGATGGCCGGCTTCCGCGGTACCCTTGGCGGCGCGGGCACGCTGGATAAAGTCGCGGATGCGCTCGTCCTTGATGCCGTGCGGGTCGTGATGTGGGAACGAAAACAGCTTTGCGAACCACTTGTGGCGCACCAAGCGGAAAAACTTGGCGTACCAGGGGATCATCCAGCCATTCAGCCACAGCGTCGGGGCAAGAAGCGTCGTCGCCTGAATTTTGCTGGGGTTTTTGGCTGCCAGCATGACCGCGAGCACGGCGCCGGTCGAAAGGCCGCCGGCGATCACGACGTCACATTCCTTGCGCAGTTCATCGAGGGCGGCTTCGGCACTCTTGTACCAGTCGGTCCAGGTCGAGGCGCTGATTTGCTTCTCGGAGCCGCAATGGCCGGCCAGCATCGGGCAATGAACAGTGTAGCCGAGCTTCGCCAAGCCATTGGCAACAAATCGCATTTCGACCGGCGTTCCGCACAGGCGATGAAGCAGGAGAATGCCAACCTTGCCGCCTTTGATCTTGAACCCCGTATCGATCGTCATGGCACCCTCGAAGGCTTGCTGTCTGTTCTGGTCGGAAGGGTTAAGGGTTTGGGGGAGGGCCGGCAGTTCCACCGGTGACAGGTCGGTGACGCCGCCTAGGCGGCGCGGGCGAAGACGACGATGTTCGTCGCGGGTGCGATCGGCGCGGTTGCGGTCTCCAGCGCCATGACAAAGCGCTGGGCGCTAAAGCCGAAGCGGGGGTTCAGACGTTCGGCGGCGGCAAACGTCACCGCGGCCCGCACCACTTTGAAGCCGCGGCTCAGCAACAGGTCTTTCAAGCGGCGGGCCCCAAACACGGCAAGCAGGGCACGGATGCGAAGTGCTACCGCGAGGCGGGCTTCCGCGGTGCCGTCGAAGCGGCGCCAGAGGTCTTCTTCCAGAGCGCGAATATCGTCCTCATCTAGCCCTTTCAGCAACGCGAGGCCCTGGCCGTTTTCAATCAGCCAAAGCATCGGCTGGTACAATTCTTCGCCCGAGACCGTGGGCACGTCGGCAATGTCGAATGCGGTTGTCATGGCACGGGCTCGCAATTCCTGGGATTTCTATGGGTGTTTGGGGTTCAGAGGCCGATGCCGCCAAAAGCTGCCCAGGGCGAGCCGGCAAGCACGATGACTTCGCGTGCTTTGGAGCCACCGAGGTCGAAGTAGACTTCCTGGCCCTCAAGATCGTCGCGGCGGTTCAGGATCGAATTGCGCTCGAAGCGATAGGAACGGCCGTTTTCAGCGATGATGACGCCGATGCCGATGTCGCGGCGGTACTTCTTGATCTCTCCGTACATGGGTCTCTCCTGATGTGTGCGCTTTGGACGTCTTGTTCGTCCGTCGCTGCATCATGGAGAGAGGTTCAGGGCCCGGCTGTTCCTGGCGGCACACGCATCGGGCAGGGTTAAAAAATCGCTCTAAGCCCCTTGGGGCGGATTACTTGAAGAGCGAGGTCAGCGAGAAGCTGGAAGCGACGATGACGGGAGGCGCTTCCGCTACCTGCGGGTAAGGTTCGTCGATATAGGCGTTGAGCGCGGTTGCCCGGCCTTCCTTTATGAGCGATGCGACATACGCCCAGCCCTTCGGCTCCAGCCCAATGCAGGCTTCCGACATCTCGCCCTTGAGGCGGACGTGGATCGCGATATTGCCGCGTTTCAGGATCGCAGCGGTATGCGCCGGGCTGAACTTGTCCTTGTTCCAGAGCTTGCGCAGATAGACGGCGGCGACGTGGCACTTGGTCTTGGGCCCCCAGCTCACGCGCTGCGCCTTGCTGTCGGCGAACGAATACTCGCCCGGCGGCAGCGGTCCGACCGCTCGGGTCGCAAAGCAGTCGGGGTCGGGATTGTTGCGGCACACGTCGCGCCCTGAAAGACCCCAGGCGATCGTATGGCCGTTGGCCGGATGGCCATCGGCAATCACGAACAAGCGGCCCGTCTTGATCGTGTAGCCGAGGCGGAACGACGTCAGCGAGGCCGGAACCTCCGCCACGACGTCTTCGAACGGGTTGCAGATTTCGCCGCCCGTCAGCTTGCGCTCAAAACCGTTCAAGTGGATCGTCACGAAGTCGACGTTGGGTGCGCAGTCCCACTGCGCCAGGGTTTTCTTACCAGCCAGCTTGATCACGGGCGGTGGCGTCTCGGGCTTCACGGGCTTGGGTTCTGGCGCGAGAGCAACAACCGACGGCTTCTTTTCGTCAGGCTTGGTCGTGGTTGCCCAGTCTTGCGATGGTGGCGGCGGATCGCGCCGGACGCTTTCACATTCCTTCGAAAGTTTCGGTGGTTGAATCTGATTGGCCGCCAAGCGGCGCGCGACGCCACTGGTAGCGCCTTGTTCCATGTAGGACTGCACGAGCGCGGCCTGGACCATGATCTGCTCGTCCGACAGCTCGAAAATGCAGTTCTCGTAGATCTGGTCGCTCAGCTTGCTGAAGATGTCGGCGATTTCGAGCGCGGCGGTCGGTGGCGCAGGAGCTGAGGGCGAGGCTTCGGCGCTGGGCGCAGGTGCAGCGTCCGGCGAAGCCTCGACTGGTGCGGGAGCAGCGGGTGAAGGCGGCGCCGCTTCCGTCGCCGCAGGCGCGCTGTCCTGGGCCAAGGCCGGAAACGCGGTAACAACAAGCGTCGCCGCGCAAAGTGCACGCAAGGCCGCTGTCGTTCGACGCCGTTTTTCTAGTTTTGCCACCTGATGCGCCCCAGCCCACCCGTTTCGTCCAATCGGCCTCTACGCCACGAGTCGGGGTGAGAGTAAGGCCGCGAGCAAAGCGAATATCAGGGTAACTCTAGATATGTCCCGCGTTTCGTGGCCCGCAACACCAAGGCGCGGCATTGTGCTCGGGCGGCGCGATACCATTTGAGGGGCGCCGGGCATCGCTTTGCCCGCGCTTCTAGGAGGTCCCGGGTGATGACGTTTTCCATGCGCGTTCTACTTGCCGCGGCCGCTCTGTTCGCTGCCAGCACAACCCTGGCGCAGGCGGACAATCCAGATCTGATCTTCAAGAAGACGACGGTCTGGAAGTTTCTGTCGCCAGACCACAAGATAGGCACCTACGGCATTGACGATCCCGAGGTCGAGGGAGTCGCCTGCCACTTCAGCGTGCCGGAGAAGGGCGGTTGGAAAGGCTGGCTCGGACTTGCCGAGGAGCTGAGCCAGGCGTCGCTATCGTGCAAACAGTACGGCCCTGTTAAATTCAAGCGCAAGCTCGAACAGGGCGAGGAGATGTTCAGCCAGCGCCGCTCGATCTTTTTCAAGCGCATGCAGATCGTGCGCGGCTGCGACGCCAAGCGCAACATGCTCGTCTATCTCGTCTACACCGACAAGCTGATCGAGGGCAGCCCCGAGAACTCGACTTCGACCGTGCCGATCCTGCCGTGGGGCAATGATCCGCCGGCCAAGTGCTCGGAGTGGATCACCGAGTAGGCGCGAAGTCGGGGCACGCGGGCGCCGTTAGAGTCCCAGGAATTTGAACGGTGGCGACGGCTCGAAGTTTTTGGTGGCGTCGCCAGAGAAGGTGTGGGCCTGGTCGGGCCCGAGGTCGAGCTTTTTGACCACGCCTGTTTCCTTTGAGAAGTCGATCGCTTTCAGGTCGACCCAGAAGGTGTTCGGCGTCAAAGCCGATTCAAAGAAATATAGTTCGCGCTTGTGATCGAACACCGTGCGCCAGCGTGTGGATGAAAGTTCGGGCTGGTCGGGGGCGGAGAGGCCGAAGGGTACCGATGTGTTGCGAATGACGCTGAAGACGCTTGCGAGCGCGCGGTTCGGTTCGGCTTTCTGAGGAATGGCATTGACGTAGAACGATGCGCGCGCGAAGCGGTCGGCGGCGCGATTAGTACCGGGAAGAAACACGGTGCCGCCGATGTCCTTCCAATAGGCGTTGAGCGCCAGCTGCTGATCATAGGTCGGCGAGTTCGTCATCACCTGATATTGGCGGCCGTGATGGATGACCTGCTTGCCGCCAATGTATTCGATGATCGCGCTGTCTCCGCTCTTGTCCGACAGCGACAGGTGCAGCGTCGCAAGGCGGGATTCGCCCGGCGTGCTCGCGGTCACGACCGTGAACGGTTCCAGGCGCAACGCTTCGACGGCTTCGGCGACGGTGGCGAAATTGTCGAGCGCGTATTGCGCCCAGGCCGAGATTGCTAGTCCTGGTTTACTGGCGGCGTCGAACTTCGGATATTCGGACTCGACCAGCCACAATACGTTGGCCATGAGGCCGGCCTCGTTGGCGCCGTCGGTGGTGGAGACGTCATAGCCTGTGGCAACGACAGAACCGAATTTCGCGGTCCACCTGATCGAATTCGGACCTGCTTCTCCGCTGCGTTCGATGCCGCGTGGCAGAACATAAAGATTGGTGCCCATGTCGAGCTTCCAGTCCATCGAGCGGGCGGTGATGGTATTGCCGTCCTCGCCGAGATAGACAAAGCGCGTGCAGGCTTGTGCCGAGAGAGGTGCGACCGTGATAGCTGTGATCAGGGTGGCCGCGATGAAAACGCGGACGGGAATGCGCGTCGGGGCCGGCATATCAATTCTCCTTGGCCAAACATCTCGTATGTTGCCAACCGTAACGCGGTCTTAAGCCGGGGTCTTTAGCCTTGCGCGTGCTTCGGGCTTTGCCGGTACGCGAATGATTGGCCAAATTTCGGGAAACGTCCCTTACGTGGCGCGCGGCGGTGCGCCCGACGGCCTTCTCAAAGCAAAGGAAGCCGCGCTTCAACAGCAGATCGACAGCAAGAGCGCCGAGCAGGCTCGCACGACCTGCAACGATACGGCCAGCGCGATCGGCAAGGAAATCGTTTCTCTGCGGACGCAGCTTGCGGCTCTC
This sequence comes from uncultured Hyphomicrobium sp., assembly GCA_902825785.1. GTDB lineage: Bacteria > Pseudomonadota > Alphaproteobacteria > Rhizobiales > Hyphomicrobiaceae > Hyphomicrobium_B. Next base: position 8,976 of record CADECN010000099.1, read on the forward strand.
GAGGCGTCGGAGACTTCGAATTCTCGCGATAACGACACCAACTCAAATGCGATGTCGCCGAGTGCTGCCTATTCGGCGAGGGTGGAAGAGTTCGGTGCTGATGATTGCTCGCGCTGCCTTGGGCATGTTTGAGCAAGAGCCGCTCATAATTTCGCCCCGCGCCCTAAGGCGCGAGGCGATCATTCTTCCTTCAGCCTGTAGTGTCGTTTGCCGGGTCAGGCGAGATCGTAGCGGTCTGCGTTCATCACTTTGGTCCAGGCGGTCACGAAGTCGTTGGCAAACTTCTGCCTCGCGTCGCTTTGGGCGTAGACCTCGGCGATGGCGCGTAGCTGCGCATGCGATCCGAAGAGCAAGTCAACGCGAGTGCCCGTCCACTTGGGTTCGCCCGAGGTTCTGTCGCGGCCTTCGAACAGCTGTTCGTCGGCTGACGTGGCCTTCCAGGCCGTACCCATGTCCAGCAAATTGACGAAGAAGTCGTTCGTCAGTGCGCCGGGCGTTTTCGTGAGCACGCCGTGCGGTGTGTTTCCAGCATTGGCGCCCAACACGCGCAGGCCGCCGACGAGCACCGTCATCTCGGGTGCCGTCAGACGCAGCAATTGCGCCTTATCGACCAGAAGCTCTTCCGCCGTAACGCTGTAGCGCGACTTTTGGTAGTTGCGGAAACCATCCGCGATCGGTTCGAGCACCTCGAACGACTCGACGTCGGTCTGCTCCTGCGAAGCATCGGTGCGGCCGGGTGCGAAGGGTACGTCGGCCGAAAGTCCGGCCTTTGTGGCCGCCTGTTCGATGGCGGCGTTACCGCCGAGCACGATCAAATCGGCGAGCGAGACCTTCTTGCCGCTTTTCTGCGACGCGTTGAACTCCGACTGGATCGATTTCAGCTTCTGCAGGACGCTTGCGAGCTGCGCGGGCTGGTTGACCTCCCAGTCCTTCTGCGGGCTGAGGCGGATGCGTGCGCCGTTGGCGCCGCCGCGCTTGTCGGAACCGCGGAAGGTGGAGGCCGACGCCCAAGCGGTCGATACCAGATCGGCGATCGAGAGGCCTGATGCCAGGATCTTGGCTTTCAGAGCCGCGCTATCGTTCTTGTCGATCAGCGCGTGATCGACGGCCGGTACCGGGTCCTGCCAGATCAGCTCTTTGGTCGGGACCTCGGAGCCGAGGTAGCGGGCGCGCGGACCCATGTCGCGATGCGTGAGCTTGAACCACGCGCGCGCGAAGGCATCGGCGAACTCGTCAGGGTTCTCGTAGAAGCGGCGCGCGATCTTCTCGTAGGCCGGATCGAAGCGAAGCGACAGGTCGGTCGTCAGCATTGCGGGCGCAATGCGCTTCGACTTGTCGTGCGCGTGCGGTACGGTTCCGGCTCCTGCACCGTTCTTCGGTGTCCACTGATGTGCGCCGGCGGGGCTCTTCGTCAGTTCCCATTCGTAGCCAAACAGGTTCCAAAAGAAGTTATTGCTCCACTTGGTGGGCGTGGTGGTCCAGGTGACTTCAAGACCGCTGGTGATGGTGTCGGCACCCTTGCCGGTGCCGAAGCCGCTGTTCCAGCCGAAGCCCTGGTCTGCAAGCCCTGCAGCTTCCGGCTCGGGTCCGCAATGGGATGCCGCGGCCGCGCCGTGAGTTTTCCCAAAGGTGTGGCCACCGGCGATGAGGGCGACGGTTTCCTCGTCGTTCATCGCCATGCGGGCGAACGTCTCGCGGATGTCCTTGGCGGCGGCGATCGGATCTGGGTTTCCGTCCGGGCCCTCCGGGTTTACGTAGATGAGGCCCATTTGTACGGCCGCGAGCGGCTTTTCGAGGTCGCGGTCGCCGGAGTAGCGGCTGTTGGGCTTGTCGCTGGTGGCGAGCCATGTCTGTTCGGCGCCCCAGTACACGTCATCTTCCGGCTCCCAGACGTCCGGGCGGCCGCCGGCGAAACCGAAGGTCTTGAAGCCCATCGACTCCAGCGCGACGTTGCCGGC